>NZ_HF991066.1:0-45627 GCF_000432295.1 Bacteroides sp. CAG:189 | reverse complement strand
TTATAGATATAAAACAAGTAAATCCGAAAATAATTCGTTATACAATACATATTTTCTTCATTTCAGAAGCTCTAAAAGTAACAAAAGGGCATTATTTCCTGCTCTTTCCACATTCATTTCTCTTCCCCGATCGGTCTCTTGCTTCATTGTTCGAATTTCATTTTTATAAGCAGCAGCAATCCAAACAGTGCCTACCGGTTTTTCCCTTGTTCCACCCCCGGGACCTGCTATTCCCGAAGTTGAAACCGCACAGTCTGTTTTTAGCGTTTCCATCGCCCCTTTTACCATTTCGACTACTGTTTCTTCGCTTACAGCACCTCTTTTCTCAAGAGTTTTAGTCGACACATGTAGCAATGCCTCTTTAATTTCATTGGAATAGGCCACAACAGCACCTTTAAAATATTCGGAGCTTCCCGGGATAGAAGTTAATCGTGCAGCAATACTTCCTCCGGTACAGCTTTCTGCGGTGGATACGGTCAGATTCTTCTTTTTCAGCAAGTTTCCTACAAGGATTTCTAAAGGCGTATCGTCTTCATCAAAGATATCATCCCCTAAAAGCTCCTCCAATTTACCTGCTTCCATATCCATCAACATCCGTACTTCCTCTTTCTGTTTTCCACGTCCTGTCAATCGTAACCGGATGATGCCGGGTTTCGGTAAATAGGCCAACTTTATACATTCCGGTAAAGCCACTTCCCACGATTCCAGCTTTTCTGCCAAAACCGATTCCGGATAATTCTTTACGGTAAATGTCTTATGTATAATTATATCCGTGTCAAACTTCTCGCGCAAACGGGGAATAATTTCTTCACTCATTACAGTAGTCATTTCCTGTGGCACTCCCGGCATAGAAACCAATACTTTATCATCTCTTTCAAACCAGCTGACAGAAGCACTGCCTACCCTATTATTTATCACAATGCAATCTTTTGGAACCATTGCCTGGCTCCTATTCAATGCATTCATCGGGATTCTTCCTGCCAATACCCGCTTCACATTTTCAAATACTTCTTCGCTGAAAACCAGTTCCGTTCCAAAATAAGTGCACAACGTCTGTTTGGTTATATCGTCTTTAGTAGGTCCCAAACCACCGGTCACAAGTACGATATCAACCCTTTTCATCGCATCGTCTACGGCTTCGGTTATTTCTTCCGCACGATCACGGACCGAAACAACCCGAATTACCTCAATACCGGCTTTATTCAACTCACGCCCCATCCATGCGGAATTTGTATCCGTAACTTGCCCTATAAGAAGCTCATCACCGATTGTGATAATTTCTGCAAACATACTTCACTATATATTATAAGGTAACGCGCGAATATGCCGGTAGTTCCATTGAACAGAAATCCTTATCCAGATACTTCATATATCCGGTAATTGCAATCATAGCCGCATTATCGGTAGTATAACTGAATTTCGGAATGAATATCTTCCAACCGTACTTTTCAGCATGTTCACGAAAAGCATTCCTCAATCCATTGTTAGCAGACACGCCACCGGCTACAGCCACTTCGTTTATTTTATATTGTTTTGCAGCCTTGCGAAGTTTATCCATTAGAATATCCACAATGGTTGCTTCCAACGAAGCGGCAAGATCAACTTTATGATGTTCAATAAAGTCCGGATCGTCCTTCATCCAATCACGGAGCGAATAGAGAAACGAAGTTTTCAATCCACTAAAGCTATAGTCCAATCCCGGAATATGAGGTTTGCTAAAAGTAAATGCTTTGGGATTTCCCTGACGAGCCAACTTATCGATAATCGGACCTCCCGGATAACCAAGCCCCATTACTTTCGAACATTTATCAATGGCTTCACCGGCTGCATCATCGATTGTCTGCCCCAAAATCTCCATATCATTGTAGGCTTTCACTAACACAATCTGAGAATTTCCACCCGAAACCAGCAGACAAAGAAAAGGGAAACCTGGTTGTTTATTTTCTTCACCCTCCACTTTAATAAAATGAGCTAATACATGACCTGTCAGATGATTAACATCAATCATCGGTATATCTAACGAACGTGCAAACCCTTTTGCGAAAGAAACTCCCACAAGCAGTGATCCCATTAATCCCGGACCACGAGTAAAGGCCACAGCACTCAATTCCTCCTTTGTCACCCCTGCCCGCTTCAATGCCTCATGTACAACCGGAACAATATTTTGCTGATGCGCACGTGAAGCAAGTTCGGGTACCACACCGCCATACGCTTCATGAACGGCCTGGCTGGAGACTACATTCGACAGCAAATATCCATCCTTGATAACGGCTGCCGACGTATCATCACAAGAAGACTCGATTCCCAATATTATCGTACTCATAGTTTTTTGATATTTAAACGGTGCAAAAGTAATGATAAAAGTAGGATTCATAACGAACTATTTTATATTTTTGTTCGCTAAATAAAAGTAACCGCTTATCAGAACGCTGAAAAAGACTGTACGTTGGGTGCTCGGTATCGTACTGGGAGTATATATCGGAGTAATTCTTTTGTTGAACATACCATTTGTTCAGCAAAAGTCTGCTGTATTTGTAGCAAAAGAGCTCTCTCATGTTATGGGTACCGAGTTGACCATTGGAAGAATAGATATGGGACTACTGAACCGTATCATCATAGATGACGTATTGCTCGATGACCAATCGGGAAAAGAAATGTTGAAAGTTGCCCGTCTTTCTGCCAAATTTGAAATACTTCCCCTTTTCAAGGGAAAAATCACAATCAGCAGTGTACAACTATTCGGCTTCAATATCAACCTGAACAAAAAAACACCAGACTCACCTCCTAACTTTAAATTCGTTCTTGATGCATTTGCATCGCAGGATACAATTAAAAAAGAGAAAAATATCGACCTGCGCATTAATTCCATATTGATTCGACGCGGCAAATTGGCATATGATGTATTTTCCGAAAAAGAAACTCCGGGAAAATTCAACTCCAAACATGTACGATTACAAAATATCATAGCTAATATTTCGCTGAAAGCGTTACAAAACGATTCGATCAATGCCTCCATTAAACGATTAAGCGTGGATGAGCAATCCGGATTTGAGCTCAAGAAGTTAAGTTTAAAGCTGGTAGCCAACGCCCAAAAAATGTCTATAGACAATTTTTCTATCGACCTGCCCGGTACTTCTTTAAAAATGGATACCATACACCTCGATTATGATAGCTTAGGAGCATTTAAACAATTCACCGATAATGTCCGGTTCACTTTCCAAACACTACCTTCTTATGTCACACTAAAAGATATTTCACCATTTGTTCCTGCATTATCCAATTTCAAAGAGAAAATAGAGTTGGATTTGGATGTAAACGGCACAATCAATCAGTTAAACTGCTCCAAACTGGCCATTAATGCCGGAAATCAGTTTCAAGTAGAAGGAGATGTTTCTTTGCAAGATCTATCACATCCGCAAGACGCTTTCATTTTCGGTAACCTCTCCAAACTGTCGGCCAACAGCAACGGTATCGGATTCCTCGTACGCAACTTAAACAAAGAATATAACGGGGTCCCTCCTATATTAGAACGCTTGGGCAACCTATCTTTCCGAGGTGAAATATCCGGATACTTCACTGACCTTGTTACATACGGCTTATTTCATACAGACATAGGGACAGTCAAGACCGACCTTAAACTCAGTTCGAATAAAGAGAAAGGTCTGTTCGCATATTCGGGAGCCATTAAGACGATTGATTTCAAGCTGGGCAAACTGCTTAATAACAACAAATTGGGAGAAGTTACATTCAATCTTGATGTAAAAGGTGCTCATTATGACAGACAACGGCCATCCATCATACTGAAAGGACTGATAGCAGCCATCGAATACAGTAACTATAAATATGAAAATATAACACTCGACGGAGAATACAAACATGGCGGATTCAATGGGAAAGCGGAACTAAATGACGAAAACGGTTCAGTGGCGGTAAATGGTAGTATCAACTTGGTGGAGAAAATTCCGACTTTCGACTTTCAAGCTTCCATTAAGAATCTTCGCCCACACGAACTGAATCTGACACAAAAATATGAGGATACCGAATTCTCTGTAAAAGTCACAGCAAATTTCAAAGGCGGTTCCATCGATCAGATGAATGGAGATATCGACATAGACAGTTTACAGTTTACCGCTCCAGAGAAAGAGTATTTCATGAAAAACCTTCATGTAGCAGCAACGCAGGAAGCAGGTATCAATAAACTCGCACTGACCTCGGAGTTTATGACGGCCAATGTAGAGGGGCGTTTTCTATATCCTACATTGCCGGCAAGTATTATGAATATCATGCGCAGTTACATCCCCTCACTCATTCTGCCTCCTAAAAAACAGATCGAAACAGATAACAATTTCAGTTTCGACATTCATATTTTCAATGTAGATATTTTATCGAGCATTTTTGATATTCCTTTAAAGATATATACCCATTCCACTATAAAGGGATATGTCAATGACCGGATGCGGCGTATTCGGGTAGAAGGATATTTCCCACGTTTACAATACAAAAACAATTTCTTGGAATCAGGATTACTGCTTTGCGAGAACCCATCCGATCAGTTCATGGGAAAAGTACGTTTTACCAGCCAAAAAAAGAACGGAGCTGTCAATATCTCTTTAGAAGCACAAGCCAAAGATGATCAAGTTAACACAACCATAAATTGGGGAAACAATGCCGCCGTCACCTATAGCGGGCAACTGGCTGCTATGGCACAATTCCTGCGTACAGAAGGTGAAAAGCCTTTATTGAAAGCCTTGGTAGACATAAAACCGACAGATGTAATTTTAAATGATACCATTTGGCAGGTACACCCCTCACAAGTAGTGGTGGATTCGGGTAAAATCGATATCAATGACTTCTACTTCAGCCATGCCGACCGTTATATACGCATTGACGGACACATCTCAGACAACCCGGAAGACACGGTAAAAGTAAACTTGAAAGATATTAATATCGGTTATGTATTTGATATCGCACGCATCTCGGACGATGTGAATTTCGAAGGAGATGCCACAGGTATGGCTTATGCCAGCGGCGTATTGAAAAAACCGGTGCTCGACACACGTCTATCCATTATGAACTTTACCCTAAACGGAGGATTATTGGGTGACCTGGATATCTATGGCGCCTGGGATAATGAGAAGAAAGGTATTTATCTCGATGCACACATCCAAGAAAAAGATATTTCCAAGACTCATGTAAACGGATTCATTTATCCCATCAAACCGACAAGCGGACTGGATCTCAATATTGACGCAAACAACCTGAATATCAAATTCCTGGAGCATTATATGCGATCAATAGCGCAAGATGTCCGGGGACGTGCCAGCGGTAAAGTCCATTTTTATGGCAAATTCAAAGGTTTGACATTGGATGGTGCAGTGATGACAGACGCTTCTATGAAATTCGATATACTCAACACGTCATTTGCCCTTAAAGACACGATACGTTTGGCTCCGGAAGGCATTACATTTGATAATATACATATCGCCGACATGGAAGGACATCAGGGAAAATTAAACGGATATCTTCATTACGAACATTTCAAAAACATAAAATATCAATTCGATATCCAAGTCAATAACATGCTGGTGATGAATACGCAAGAGTCACCCGATTTTCCTTTTTACGGAACGGTATACGCAACCGGTAACGCGCTTCTCACAGGCAATGCACAAGACGGATTGGATGCCAATATAGCCATGACTACCAATCGGAATACAAACTTTACATATAGTACAGGAACCGTTGCTTCGGCTACAAACAACCAGTTTATTAAATTTGTAGATAAAACACCACGACGCAGTATACAAGATTCTGTTCAGCTTGTCTCTTTCTATGAGCAGGTACAACAGAAAATAGAGAAAAAGGAGTCACAAACCGATATACGTCTCAACATTTTGGTCGACGCAACTCCGGACGCAACTATGAAAATTATTATGGATCCTGTAGCAGGAGATTATATCAGCGGGCGCGGCTCAGGTAACATCCGTATGGAGTTTTATAATAAAGGAGACATGAAAATGTTCGGTAATTATCATATCCAACAGGGTATCTATAAGTTCAGTCTTCAAGAAGTGATACGCAAAGACTTCATTATCAAAGAAGGAAGCACAATCACTTTCAATGGCCCCCCACTCGATGCAACATTAGATATACAGGCTTCATACACTGTGCCATCGGCTTCGCTGAACGACTTAATACCGGATGCCTCTACCATCATCCAACAGCCCAATGTCCGCGTAAATTGCATGATGAATCTGAATGGCATTCTTCTACGCCCTACCATAAAATTAGGAATCGAGTTACCAAACGAACGTGATGAAGTACAGGCATTGGTGCGTAACTACCTCAGTACAGACGAGCAAATGAACATGCAAATACTTTACCTATTGGGTATTGGCAAATTCTATATGGAAAACAATACCGGCGAACGGCAAAGTTCCGATATGATGTCATCCGTACTGTCCTCTACCCTGTCGGGACAGTTGAACAATATGCTATCGCAAATTATCGATAACAACAACTGGAATATCGGAACCAATCTCAGTACCGGAGAAAAAGGCTGGACGGATATGGAAGTGGAAGGAATTCTTTCCGGACAGTTGCTTAACAACCGATTGATTATCAATGGAAATTTCGGATATCGAGATAACCCAATGGCAAATACAAACTTTGTAGGTGACTTCGAAGCAGAATGGTTGTTGACACGTTCGGGAGATGTACGTCTGAAAGCATACAATGAAACCAACGACCACTACTACACCAAAACAAACTTGACGACACAAGGTGTCGGAGTAATGTATAAGAAAGATTTCAATAAATGGAATGAGCTATTCTTCTGGAATAAATGGAAACTCCGTAACCGGAAAAAAAGAATGGAAAGGAAACAAGAAGAAGTTCAAAAAAGCGATTCCATCGGCACAGATAACGATGCACTATCCAAAATAAAGAGATTACGCGAAGAACAATAACCAATATGTAAATGCATGTATAAAGAATACCTTCCCAGTACTGTCCTATGACCTTATATAGAATCCTATTGGGTATTCGAATCAACAAATACTTAAAAGAAATGGAAAAGATCAAAGAGAAAGCAGCTTCTTTATTGCAAAAGTGTGAGGTTGTAGTTTTGTCGTCAATAAATGCAGAAGGTTATCCACGCCCTGTCCCCATTGCCCGGATAGCATCAGAAGGATTATCCACTATCTGGATGTCTACCGGTGCTTCATCACTGAAAACAACGGAATTCCGTGCAAACGCGAAAGCAGGACTATGTTATTATTCCGACGGTGACAGTGTTGTCTTGACCGGAGAAGTGGAAGTCATTGACGATGCGGAATCAAAAGAAAAGTACTGGCAAAACTGGTTTATCAAATTTTTCCCGCAAGGAGTGAAAGATCCGGAATATATTCTGTTAAAATTCCGAAGCAACCAAGCTACAATCTATATTGAAGACCAGTTTCAGCGCGTAACAATAGAGTAATTGTAAATAACCCGGCATCCGGTGCATTTATAAGCCATATATTTGTGCCGGATGATTGGACTATTATCGTTCCACAACACGAAAAGGTTCTTTGCTCTCCCTATTTTGTAATATAACAGCCATATGTTCCAATGCCCAGTCCACCAAAGCCTCTACATGTGGAATCAAGCTACGTCCGGTATCCGTAAGGTTGTATTCTACACGTGGCGGTACTTCCGCATAAATCCTCCTTTCCACCAGTCCATCGCTTTCCAATGTTCTGAGAGTAACGGTAAGCATGCGTTGTGAAATGTCTTCAATTGTCTTATGAATATCACTAAACCGCATTGTCCCATTTGCATTCAAAGTAACAAGAACAAGTATCGACCATTTATCGCCCAGCCTGCTCAGTACGTCACGCACCGGACAATTTCCCGTAGGATGAAAATTTTTCATTTTTTTAATCTTTTCTATTCTTCTGATGCTCAGCAATGGTTACTTCCATGTAAGTTCCTTATTCTGAGATACGTTCTTGTTTACATAAACAAGTAAAGCTATATTTGCAACACAAAAGTAATAAACTTACTAAAAATAACTATTGTTTCACTTAATATTTTACGTTATGGCAAAGAAAGTTGCAGTATTAGCAGTAAATCCGGTAAACGGATTCGGTTTGTTTCAGTATCTGGAAGCATTTTTTGAGAATGAAATTCCGTACAGAGTGTATGCAGTAGCAGAAACCAAAGAGATAAAGAGTAACTCCGGTATCAGTTTGTGGGCAGACGATGTTATAGCCAATCTAAAAGGCCATGAAGACGAATATGATGCACTCGTGTTTTCTTGTGGTGACGCTGTTCCCGTATTTCAGGAAAATGCAAACAAACCATACAATATCGATCTGATGGAAGTTATCAAAGCATTCGGAGATAAAGGAAAACTAATGATAGGACATTGTGCGGCAGCAATGATGTTTGATTTCACAGGAATTACCAATGGTAAAAAACTATCTGTACACCCACTGGCAAAGCCGGCCATCCAAAACGGTAAAGCAACAGATGAGAAATCAGAAATTGACGGTAATTTCTTCACGGCACAAGATGAAAACACCATCTGGACAATGATGCCTAAAGTAATCGAAGCCCTTAAGTAAGAAAAAGGATATTGGTTCAAAATGATGGCAGAATATCAAAAGTTACGTTATTCTGTCTATTCAATAAATCATGGATGAATGTAAGTGCCATTAGCTGCCACATTCATCCATGATTATTTATATTTATCCACGATCTCTTTTCCAAATGGGGTCAGTGCCAATCCGGCCAGTTTGAAATGCTGTATGCCAAAAGGCAATCCTATAATCGTAATACTCAGCAAGATGCCAAAGGCAAGATGCGAAAGGCTTATCCATATACCTCCCAAAAATATCCAAAGAATATTCATCAATATACTAAGGCAACCTCCCGAATCGGGACAACTCCTAACCTCTTTTCCAAATGGACACAATGCCAGCAAAGACATTTTGAGGGTTTGCAGACCAAAAGGGATATCGATAATCGTTATCATCATCAAAAGACTGGATATCAAATACTCAACAGCCGTAAATATGCCTCCAAGCAGGAGCCACAAGAGATTCATAAACAAATTCATACTTTCAATATTTTAATTTTCTAAGGGCACAAAGATAAAATATAATGAATGAATTCCGGTATATTTAACATGCTGATTTTATGGATAACAAAAATTCCTAATTGAGTGCAGTAATATTAAGAGCCTCTTTAAATTTTCCTTTTAAAAATTTTTATCCACATACAGATGCACTAAAGAATCAATCATCTCCGGTTGTTTTTTAAGAATCAACCGTTTTTGGTTGTTTTTATAAAATCAACCGTTTTTGGTTGTTTTCTCAGAAATAGTCTTATCTTTGCTCCGGAAGAATAAAATCATAAACCTATGAAAATAAAAGGAGTCATTACCGGAGACATTATCCAGTCCACCCGAATAAAGCCGGAAAACAAACAACTGGTTTTAGATACCATTCGTAACACAGTATACGAAATGGAGAAATGGAGTAAAATGAAACTGGAGATTTTCCGTGGGGACAGTTTCCAGATTGTTATTGACAATCCCTATGAAGCAGTAAGAATAGCTATACTTATCCGCGCCGGACTACAAAAAAGTACTCCGGAAGGCAGTGAAACAAAATGGGATGCACGCCTGGCCTTAGGATTAGGAAGTGTGAACTTCTCACAAGAAGAGAGCGTCACCGAATCCGATGGTGAAGCTTTCCGCAATTCGGGATGGGAATTTGACGAATTAGGGAAACGAAAACTTGCCATACGTACTCCTTGGCAAAACATGAATGACGAATTAAAAGTAAGTACGGCATTTGCCGATGATATTGTTTCTGAATGGAGTGTGGCACAGGCACAGGCAATCTATGCTTCGTTAATTCATTCAAAAACGCAAAAAGAGATAGCTGCCGACCTGAATACCTCTCCACAAAATATCAGCAAACGTATCATTGCCGGTAAAGAATATCTTATCAGGCCTTATCTGGACAGGTGCAAACAAATAATAACAGCCAAAATTCAAACAGATGGAATTAAGTAGTTTCGGTCTTTTGTTTCGCCTGATTTTTGCACATTTCTTAGCAGATTTTATACTGCAAAGCAAAGGAATGGCAAATGGCAAACGAGGTTTCCAAATAATAAAGAAAAGACGGCTTAGTACTGTTCACAAGTGGACATATCATCTCTCTCACAGCTTAGTGCAAGCCATAACGGCGTATCTATTCGCAGGGATGTGGAGTAACTGGATGATCCCTTTAGTAATCTTTGTCACCCATCTCATCATAGACTATATTAAAATCCGCTATTTCAATGACCATCTTCACGCATTTATTATCGACCAAATACTCCATCTGCTCGTTATCTGTATTTTGTGGATGGGTGTTTATAGCATATGGAGCGAAATGGCAGAGGTGTCAGATATTCTATTCGCTTCTCCCAAATGGTGGGCGATACTGACAGTTTATCTCCTTATATTAAAACCCACTTCCTTGTTATTGGCCCTTTTCACCCGGCAATGGAGAGAACCCGGTATGAACTCTACCAGTCTTCAGAATGCCGGACAGTGGATTGGATATCTGGAACGCTGCCTTATCTTAACCTTTATTTTAGTAGGATTTAACGAAGCGATCGGTTTTCTATTGGCTGCAAAATCGATCTTCCGTTTTGGGGAATTAAGTAAAGGACAGGAAATAAAAACAACAGAATATGTTTTAATAGGAACATTGGCCAGTTTTACAATTGCCATACTCACGGGACTTGTACTACGTACATTTCTTTCTGCATATACATGAGTTTTCGTTTCAAATAAAGCAACGATCGTTTCGGTCTACTGAAAAGGTCGGTTTCAATACGTTGAAACGACTTGTTTCATAATAATGAAACGCTTGGTTCCATATAGATGGAACAATTAGTTTCATCCATATGGAACGAACGGTTTCAACACGTTGAAACCAATCAAGTGATCGTATCTACTACTTTTTCTTACTTATCCGGAATGTCATGAGCATTATCTACCACATATATTCATCCGTGTAACGGGTAAAAGGCGGTTCTTCGGTAATCCCTTTATTACAAAACACCTGCCGGATATAAGCCTGTTCTTTAGGAGTGAGATACCGTTCCTCCCGATAAAAACGATAATATTTGGTTTTGCCGAAATGTCCGATCAATTGTTGTTTAATACTGACTGCATCTTCATAGGGGATCTTATCAAGTAATCCTTTGACTCCCCATGCCATACGCACCTTCTCCGCTTTTTGAAAATAAGAACAATTCCCATCCGCTTTCGGAAAGCGAACCGGATTGAGAATGGTGATAAACGGATAATCGGCCGTATCATACAAAGCTGCCATACGCCGCAAGCAGTTTTCGGCTTGCCGACATTGCTCGTTATAACAACGGGCATAGCTGTACGGCACAGATAGAGTGTTTGTTTTTTGTTCCATAAAATTATTTTTTGTGTTCGTAATAACATAATCCTGTTCTTGAAATTCCAGGAAATGCAACGAACAATGTAGTTTCTACAAAAGTAAAAAAATAAATCTGATAACTACCTGTTTTCTGTTAATGAAAGCAGATTATTGTCGCAGTTTTTATTACAAGAAAGGAGATATGCCTGATAGACACATCCCCTTTCTTTATATTCTTTAATTACAGAGGTCAAACAATGTTTCCTGTCGAATCGAATATCACTTTCATCTTCATCGTTTCCGGAATTCAATCGTCAATATCGATCAGGTTAAATTGCAGGTCAAATTTCAATTCCCATCTATTGGACAGTTTCACCTCATAATCTTTTTTGTCCCGTTCTATCTTCAATACTTTGGCATCCGGATAGTTCTCAGACACATATTTAAGAATTTGAGCCGGAATTACACCTGCCGGGACAGCACTGTATTTACAGTTAATCTCTTTCCAGTTCCCCTGTTTATCGAACTCCAGCTTATTGCCATCCGTAAAAATAACATCATAACTCTTGTCAAGCCAATCCGTTTCCATCTTAGCAATGGCAACCTTACTATTACCAAAATGCGATTTAATAAACTGTTGAGCCGATTGTGGCAACTGTGCTACCTTAATCGGTTTATCATCATTTGCCTTCACAACAGCCTGAAAGGTGAACAGGCACACTAATAAAAGAAGTAACTTTTTCATAATCGTCTTTTTTAATATTGTTTTTCTTTAAATATTTAATTATGATACAAAGATGAGATGAGAAACTGAAAAGATTTTGAAATCCAAGGGCTTTTTTAAAATTTTCTTCTTAGAATTTTCTATCAGTTTATTTTATACCCCCTTCCGGCTTACCATCTCTTCCTATCCTGTAGTTTATGCCCGCTTTCCATGCCTGCGATATCTGATAATATCGTTTTATACGATATAGTTTTCCATCTTTCAGTAACTTGGCACCGGTTTGGTGAAAACAGAAAGCAACCATGCCACGGATTCCAGCTTGTCGACATTATCATAATCTACTTCATATATTTAAATCTGTTCTTCCGAAATCTCAAAGCAGTGTTCACCGTTCTGAAAATAATACTTCAATCCTATGTTCTGCAGTCGGCAAATAGAATCGACGATAGCCAGCCCGAGCCCTGTGGAACCCTCTTTCTTGGTACCTTGATAAAAACGTTCAAAAATATGCGTACTATCCAAAGAATGCTCTACCCCACTATTGCAGAATGTAAAACGATGCGATGTAATTTCTATCCGGATATGACCGCCATCTACATTGTGTACAAAAGCATTCTTCAAAAGGTTCGTTATAAGAATAGTAGCAAGGGATTCGTTCATTTGTACACGGAAAACACCCTTTTCCACTACCTCCGTCTGAATCTCCCGATAGGCGTATACCTCTTTATAATCATCCAAATATTGCTTTAAAAGCTCGTTCAGTTCCAGTTCTACGGTTTCCGTAAACTGTCCGTTGTCTATTTTCGAAAGCAATAACAGTGATTTGTTCAACTTTGTGATATGTTCCAAAGTCTGGTGAGTCTTCATTAGTTCTTCCAACTGAGATTCGGAAAGCGATTCGTCTTCCATCATCATCTCCAAACGATTCCGGCAGATGGCAAGCGGAGTCTGTATCTCATGAGAAGCATTGCCTATGAATTGCTTCTGCTGTTCGAACAACTGCTCGCTACGTTCTGCATTCCGGATAGCCGCTTCGTTAAGTTTACGAAATTCAGTGATTTGTGTGTCATTCTCCAGAGGTTTATTCTTACTTCCTATCCGGTAGCCGTCCAGCCAATGCAACAAGACGTATAAAGGTCGCATACTTTGCTGGAACACCCAGACATTCACTACGATTATGACAAGCAGCAAGGCTACATAAAGAAAAGTCATCCAATTACGTATCGCAGCAGTCAAATCCTCTTTTTCAATGCTTGGAGTAGATACCGTCAATTCATAAAACCGGTTTTCATCATCTTTAAAGATGGTAGTAAGAATACGCGCCGGTTCGGTTTCACCCTTTTCTACAATATAAACCATAGAATCCTTATAGGTAATATCTTCACGACTATCTGCATATTCCTCAGTAACTTCTCTGAGGTAATATTGGTTATTTGAGCCGGTATTTTGCGAAGGCAATTCCTCTCCGGCAAGCGTACGGATAATGATAACTTCCGAATAATCTTCCAGCGAATCATCCACTTCATCGTTCACCTCGTCCATCATAGCCATATAAAAAAACACAGCCCAAACACCTAATACAAGTATCAAGAGCAAAGAGATACGAATTACGATGCGATAAATCAGTTTCATAATTATTCTACAATCATTTTATAGCCGAATCCGTAAACCGCTTTTATTTCGGCAGTAGCCCCGGCGTCTTTCAGTTTCTTGCGAAGATTTTTTATTTGCGCATAGATAAAATCGAAATTGTCCACCTGATCGATATGATCTCCCCAAACAGATTCGGCAAGCGTATTCTTATTGACCAATCTGCCGGGACGATTGATAAAATACAGCAGGATATCATACTCTTTCCTATTCAGTTCCACCTCCCTGTCATTGATAAGTACCTGATACTTATCCGGAAGAATACGGATATTTCCTAAACAGATATCAATCTCTCCATCGTGATGCTGGCGGCGGATAACACTTTTAATACGTGCATTCAATTCTGCCAGATGGAAAGGTTTAGGCAGATAATCGTCCGCCCCCAATTCCAGTCCCAACACTTTATCTTCCAAAGAATCTTTCGCTGAGATGATGATCACATTCTCGCGCTTATGCATAGCTTTCAGCTTTTCAAGCAGGTCGAGTCCGCTACCATCCGGAAGCATAATGTCGAGTAAAACACAATCATAGTCATAATCTTCTATCTTGCGTAAAGCAGAATTAAAATCGGCA
Source organism: Bacteroides sp. CAG:189 (assembly GCF_000432295.1). Taxonomy (NCBI): domain Bacteria; kingdom Pseudomonadati; phylum Bacteroidota; class Bacteroidia; order Bacteroidales; family Bacteroidaceae; genus Bacteroides; species Bacteroides sp. CAG:189. The sequence continues at coordinate 31,245 of NZ_HF991066.1, read as the reverse complement.
GCGACTTCCACCACATAACGCTCTTTCTCCAACGAACGTTGAATGAGTTCACGCAATGCAGGCTCGTCTTCAACTATTAATATCTTCATAAGGCTACTTCATATTTATAGATCTATGTACAAAGAAAAAGGAAGTTTCTGAAATAAAGCTGAAATTACAGAATTTTTATTCTTAAAGTTCAAGTATTGCTTCAAGCAAAAACATAAAACGAAATCAAAACATATACAAATAGAAAATGCCGGTCGCATCCATTCGTCTGCGACCGGCACTCAATTGAAATAAAATATCTTTTAATAAGAACGTGCAAAGATCACGCGGCATGCCGAAGGCTTACCGGTAACCATACATTTACCCGGAGTCTTATCACCGTCAAACGGAATACAACGGATAGTTGCTTTCGTATCTTCCTTGATCTTTTCTTCTGTTTCAGTAGTACCGTCCCAATGAGCCAAGATAAAGCCGCCTTTTTCTATTTCGGTCTTGAATTCATCATAAGTCTCTACAGTTCTCGTCATCGCCTCACGATGTTTTAAAGCTTTCTGATAAACGTTTGCCTGAATCTCTTCAAGAAGGTTCTTTACATAAGTTTCGATACCTTCACAAGAGATGGTTTCTTTCTCAAGAGTATCGCGGCGCATTACCTCCATCGTGTTGTTTTCCAAGTCACGGCCACCCATCACAAGACGTACCGGCACACCTTTCAGTTCATAATCGGCAAACTTGAAGCCCGGACGCTTATTGTCGGCATTGTCATATTTCACCGAAATGCCCAATGATTTCAATGCAGCAACAATACCTGCCACCTTAGCATCAATCTGTTTCAGTTGTTCTTCATTCTTATAGATAGGAACAATAACTACCTGTATAGGTGCCAAATGTGGAGGTAACACTAATCCGTTGTCGTCAGAATGAGTCATGATAAGCGCACCCATCAATCGAGTGGAAACACCCCATGAAGTAGCCCAAACATATTCCAATTTATTCTCTTTATTAACAAACTGAACATCGAATGCTTTGGCAAAGTTTTGTCCCAAGAAGTGAGAGGTACCGCTCTGCAAAGCTTTTCCATCCTGCATCATCGCTTCGATGGTATATGTATCGAGTGCACCGGCAAAACGCTCGTTAGCCGATTTCACACCTTTCACAACAGGAACCGCCATGTACTTCTCGGCGAAGTCGGCATATACATTCAACATTCTTACTGCTTCCTCTTCGGCTTCTTCACGAGTGGCATGTGCCGTATGCCCCTCCTGCCATAAGAATTCAGCCGTGCGAAGGAAAAGACGCGTACGCATTTCCCAACGGAATACGTTTGCCCACTGGTTGCACAAGATAGGCAGGTCGCGATAAGACTGTATCCAGTTCTTATAAGTATTCCAGATGATTGTTTCCGAAGTAGGACGGATAATCAGCTCTTCTTCAAGCTTAGCAGCCGGATCAACCACAACGCCCGATCCATCCTCCGCATTTTTCAGACGATAGTGAGTAACCACCGCACACTCTTTGGCAAAGCCTTCCACATGTTCAGCTTCGCGGCTAAGGAAAGATTTCGGGATCAATAACGGGAAATAAGCATTCACATGACCGGTCTCTTTAAACATATCATCCAGCTGACGTTGCATTTTTTCCCAAATAGCGTATCCGTAAGGCTTAATCACCATACATCCGCGCACAGCAGACTGCTCTGCCAAATCCGCTTTTACCACCAAATCATTGTACCACTGCGAATAATTCTCGCTGCGTTTGGTAAGGTCTTTCAGTTCTTTTGCCATTATATTTTTATTTAAAGTTTTCTTGATTCGTTAAAACAGGGTGCAAAAATACGAAATAGACAGAACTCTACCTATTGTTCTGCATTATTTTTGTCAGTGAAAAACTATTATATAACCGTACTTCTATCACTTTACAGATTCGTTTATACCGAAACCGAACAAAGCAAAATCTCCTTTTACGGGATCATCGGGCCAGATTTGTGCCAAAATATCAGTAATATCACAAGCTGTCCGGATACATTTGCGTTTCTGAGTCAATCCTAAATCCATCGCTATACGGTGAACATGTGTATCGAGCGGAACAATCAGTTCACGGGGATGAAACCTTTGCCAAAGACCAAAGTCGACACAAGAATCCCGACGGATCATCCACCGCAGGAACATGCACATCTTTTTAGCTTCGGAAGTACTGGACATCTCGGGCATACCATTGATATGTCCGAAAACAGACTGTAATCTCTGTAAAGGAGAAAGTGTATCAAACGATTCATAAAGGTAGTCTTCCAATGTCAGCTTTCGTGAGTAAACAGTATACAGTGTATCGCACAACAGATAAAAGTCATCGAAAGAATAGTAACGATAGAAACTTCTTTTCTGTCCGGCATACATTCTCCATTCTTTACTCATTATATATTGATAAGGAGCATTCTTGAAGATTGCACAATCTATCCGGTCGGCACTTCTAATAATCGCTTTCCGGTTTCCGGTAGCTATCCAGGAGGTGACAAGTGCTGAAATCTCAACGTCTGTCTGAGAGTGATAACGATGGGGTATCCGGATAGGGTCTTCTACGATAAAAGCAGGCGTTTCATAACGTTCCGCCAATAGCATAAGCCGTTCTTTCAACTCTGTATTCATGATTGTTGTAGATATAATAAAAGCCATAAATCAGATACGATCTATGGCTTATTGCTTTTTGGAGCGGCAAGCGAGACTCGAACTCGTGACCCTCAGCTTGGGAAGCTGATGCTCTACCAACTGAGCTACTGCCGCAATATGTTTTAATTATCATTCTTAAAACGGTGACAAAGGTAAACATTGTTTTGTAAAAAGCAATACATATACGGAAAAAAAATAAAAGAAAAAAGTCGGAAATAAATCTCTACATATAAGACCGTGGATTAAATTACTTTCTATGAGACCGATAGATGAAGTCTTCTTTTTTTGCGAACAATCCTCTTCCTCATCTGTTAGAATCTTCACGAAATAATCAAATGGAATAAACGAATAATGATATGAACCTAAACCAACGAATCCTCTTTATTTTATTATCAGTTAGTTTGTCTATGCCGGTAATGATGGCGCAGGGTGCTTACAACACTACCCAAAAGGCCATCCCGGATAGAAAGCAATCTCTTAGTTTTGAAGAAGCACTGGAGTTGTTACATACCGGCAACCAAAGCTTAAAGATTGCAGATAAAGGAGTGGAAATAGCTAAAAGCGAGAAAGGAAAGCTGAATGCTTTCTGGTATCCGAGTGTACAATCTACCGGGGCATTTGTACATATGTCGGAAAAGATAGAGGTCAAACAACCGCTATCACAATTTACAGATCCGGCAAAAGATTTTGTGCACAGCATCATTCCTGATGATCAGATCATCAGTGGCATTCTCGATCAGATAGGAGCCAATACGCTAATCTTCCCTTTGGCTCCGCGTAACCTGACAACGGTCGATGTTACTGCCGAATGGGTTTTCTTTGCCGGTGGAAAACGGTTTCATGCCAGCAAGATCGGTAATACAATGGTAGACTTGGCACGCGAAACTCGCGGACAGGTGGATGCCGCCCAACGTACACTGCTCGCCGAAAGTTATTATGGACTAAGATTGGCGCAACAAGTCGTTGCCGTACGCGAAGAAACGTACAACGGGTTAACTAAACATTATGAGAATGCCCTAAAATTAGAAGCCACCGGAATGATCGACAAGGCGGCACGACTCTTCGCACAAGTCAATATGGATGAAGCAAAGCGGGAACTGGAAGCCGCACGAAAAGAAGAAACCGTAGTGCAGAACACTTTGAAAACACTGCTCAACATGGAAGGAGAAAACGGTAACATCGCACCTTCTTCTCCCCTGTTCATCAACGACTCACTTCCACCCAAAATGGAATTCATACTTGCAGTAAACACCAGTAACTATCTCGTCAACCAGCTAAATCTTCAGGAGCATATAGCGAAACAACAAGTGAAGATCGACCGAAGCGGATATATGCCCAATATCGCCCTTTTCGGCAAACAGACATTATACTCGCACGGGATTCAGAGTAATCTCCTGCCCCGTACGATGGTAGGAGTCGGTTTCACATGGAATCTCTTCGACGGACTGGAACGTGAAAAACGAATCCGGCAGTCGAAACTGACAAGCCAGACATTGGCATTGGGACAGGCAAAGGCCAAAGACGACCTTGCCATAGGAGTAGACAAACTATACAGCCAGATGCAACAGGCCCAAGATAATGTACGGGCCTTGAATACTACCATCGAACTGAGTGAGGAACTGGTACGGATGCGTAAAAAAGCATTTACGGAAGGAATGGCTACTTCTACCGAAGTGATCGATGCAGAAACAATGTTATCTAAAGTGAAAGTGGCAAGACTTGCCGCCTATTACGAATATGATGTAGCACTAATGAACCTGTTGGCGCTGTGCGGAACGCCGGAACAATTCAGCCGCTATGCCTCTACTGTTCCAACTTCCCTTCCGCTTCCGGAAGATATGAAATAAAAATAATCCGTATGAATAAAAACAATATAACCCATCCTGAAAATATGAATACAGAAGATACTAAAAAGGAGATGACTCCTTCTGCTTTCCCCCCTAAAGAAAACGGAGAACACTCAAACAGAAAAAGCCTGAGCATCGCTTTTATTATTGTTCTCGTAGCTGTCCTGCTGTTCACGGCCATTGGCATGATACTGATGCGTAAACAACCGCTTGTACTGCAAGGTCAAGTGGAAACAACAGAAATACGTATCAGTGGAAAGTTACCGGGACGTATCGACACATTCCTGGTGCGCGAAGGCGACTGGGTGAAACAGGGCGATACTCTTGTGGTAATAAACAGCCCTACGATAGAAGCCAAATACCGCCAAGTAGACGCTTTGGAGCAGGTAGCAGTGCAACAAAACAAAAAGATAGACGCAGGAACCCGCCGACAGATCATTGCCACGGCACAGCAACTCTGGAATAAAACAAAGAGTGACCTGACGCTGGCCAAAACGACCTACGACCGGATACTTACCCTATATAAAGACAGTGTGGTTACTTCACAACGAAAAGATGAAGTAGAAGCAATGTACAAAGCCGCCGTTGCCGCCGAGCGCGCTGCCTACGAACAGTATCAGATGGCCGTAGATGGTGCACAGAGCGAAGATAAAGCATCGGCACGAAGCTTGGTAAATGCGGCACGAAGCACAGTAGACGAAGTTACCTCCCTATTAATGGACGCACGGCTCACAGCACCGGAAGACGGGCAGATAGCTACCATCTTTCCCAAACGTGGCGAACTGGTAGCTCCGGGAACGCCGATCATGAATCTGGTAGTGATGAGCGACGTACATGCCGTATTGAACGTCCGCGAGGATTTGATGCCGAACTTCCGTATCGATGGAAAGTTCGTAGCCGATGTTCCGGCAATCGCCCGGAAAAATGTAGAGTTTGAGGTATATTACATCAGCCCGTTGGGCAACTTCGCCACCTGGAAATCGACTAAGCAGACAGGCAGCTATGACCTGCAAACTTTCGAAATACACGCCCGCCCTACCCAGACAATAGACGGATTGCGCCCGGGAATGTCGGTATTATTAACATTGGAATAAGGAGGACCGGTATGGCAAACGACTTCCGACTTCCTGCTTCCCACTCCCGGCTAACTGCCGTTCTGCTTCGTGAGTGGACGCGGATGACTTCACGACGCCTTTACTTCGGTACTTGCATCGTACTTCCGTTGTTCACCCTCTTCTTCATGGCCACCATCTTCGGAAACGGGCAAATGGAGAATATCCCCATCGGCATTGTAGACCAAGATAATACGGCGACTTCACGAACCATAGTGAGAAATCTGTCTGCTGTTCCTACTTTTAAAGTAACCCGTCATTTTGTCAACGAAGCTGCCGCCCGGGAAGCTGTACAACGTAAAGAGATATACGGATACCTCTCCATCCCTCCCCGCTTTGAACAGGATGCCATAACAGGTAAAGATGCCACCCTCTCCTATTATTATCACTATGCACTACTCTCGGTAGGCGGCGAACTGATGGCAGCTTTCGAAACTTCACTGGCACCGGTCGCTTTATCGCCCATAGCCATGCAGGCAGTGGCATTAGGAGTAAGCGAACAGCAAATAGAGACATTCCTTTTGCCTGTACAGGCCAGTGATCATCCGATTTACAATCCCTCGCTGGACTACTCGGTTTACCTGAGCCAGCCTTTCTTTTTTGTGCTGTTTCAGGTACTGATACTACTCGTTACAGTCTATTCCGTAGGTAGCGAAATTAAATTCCGCACAGGAGACAACTGGCTGGAAACTGCCGGCGGGAATATGGTTACCGCCATAGCAGGCAAGCTCCTGCCTTATACTGTTATTTTCAGCCTTATTGCCCTGCTCGGCAATTACGTCATGTTCGGCATGCTGCATATTCCTTTTCATGGCAGTTGGCTGTTGATGAATGCAATGACCGTCCTCTTTGTCATCGCCACACAGGCATTGGCACTTTTCATCTTTTCCCTTTTCCCGGCCGTAGCACTCATTATCAGCATTGTGTCTATGGTAGGTTCATTAGGGGCAACCCTGTCCGGTGTCACTTTCCCTGTGCCCAATATGTATCCGTTGGTACGCGACGCGTCATATCTCTTTCCGGTACGACACTTCACAGAGATCACACAAACCATGCTCTATTCCGGAGGCGGTTTTGTCTATCTATGGCCTTCGGCAGTGATCCTCTGCGTCTTCCCCCTGTTGGCATTGGCAATGATTCCCCATTTGAAACGAGCTATAATCAGTCACAAATATGAAAACATCCAATAAACTCTCACAAATAGCATTCATTATTACACGCGAATTCCGCGCTATCAGCACCAGCTATGCCGTATTGCTGGTGTTGATGGGGGGTATTTTCGTGTACGGACTGCTTTACAACTATATGTATGCGCCCAACATCGTAACCAAAGCCCCTGTCGCCGTAGTAGATAACTCTCACAGCAGTCTCAGCCGGCAATATATCCGTTGGCTGAGTGCCACTCCACAAGTAGAAATCTATGCCCAAGCCATGGATTATCACGAAGCGCAAGAATGGATGAAACAAGGAAAAGTACAAGGAATACTCTACCTCCCACATAACTTTGAAGACCGCGTTTTTCAAGGAGAGGAAGCTGTATTCTCCTTATACGCCACAACAGACGCTTTTCTCTATTTCGAAGCTTTGCAGGAAGCGTCATCAAGAGTCATGCTTGCCATAAACGATGCCTATCGTCCGGACGGTGCCGTATTCCTTCCTCCGCAAGGATTGATAGCGGTAGCTCTGGCAAAGCCTGTCAATGTATCCGGTACGGCACTATACAACTACACCGAAGGATATGGCTCTTACCTTATTCCGGCAGTAATGATGGTCATCATCTTCCAAACGCTGCTAATGGTTATCGGCATGGTGACGGGAGACGAATACCAGAACAAAGGTGTCCGTGCCTATCTTCCTTTCGGTCACAGTTGGGGAACGGCAACACGCATCGTTGCCGGAAAAACGTTTGTTTATTGCAGCCTGTATGCCGTCTTTGCCTTTTTTCTATTAGGCTTGTTACCACATTTTTTCAGCATCCCGAATATCGGCAGCGGCAGGGATATCCTTATCATGCTTATCCCCTATCTGTTAGCAACCAGTTTTTTCGGGCTGGCCGCTTCATGGTATTTCACCGATTCGGAAGCTCCCTTGTTAATGATCGCCTTCTTTTCGGTAGGCTTAATTTTCCTCTCCGGTGTATCCTATCCGATGGAACTGATGCCCTGGTATTGGCGGGCAGCACATTACATCTTACCGGCCGCTCCGGGCACACTCGCTTTTGTGAAACTGAACTCAATGGGAGGCGACATGGCGGATATCCGACCGGAATACATCACATTATGGATACAGACAGCTGTCTACTTCGCACTTGCAGTATGGGTATACCGAAAGAAACTCTTACGAAGTATACCTCTAAAAGCTTAAATATATCCGCCCACTTGTGTAGAATATCCTTATCTTTGCTCTCTGGAAAATCAGATTAATTCATGGAGAGAACACAAGTAATACTCATCACCGGCGCTTCTTCGGGCTTCGGAAAGGTAACGGCACAAACACTTGCCGGAAAAGGGTACGTAGTTTATGGTACAAGCCGGAGAATAGCCAACGGAAATATCGGACAGATAAGAATGCTTATAGCAGATGTTACCGATGAAAATTCTGTTCGCAGTGCAGTGAACCGTATCATGGATGAACAGGGACATATCGACGTATTGATAAATAATGCCGGTATGGGAATTGGCGGTGCACTGGAAATGGCTACCGATGAAGAGATCTCTTCGCAGATGGATACAAACTTCATGGGTATGGTACGCATGTGTAGAGCAGTGCTACCCATTATGCGAAAACAACGGCAGGGGAAAATTATCAATATCAGTTCTATTGCCGGAAGGATAGCCGTACCCTATCAGGGTTTCTATTCGGCATCAAAATTCGCCATAGAAGGATATAGTGAAGCATTGTCTATGGAGGTATATCCATTCGGCATCAAAGTATGCGTAGTGGAACCCGGAGATTTCAATACCGGATTTACAGCCAGCCGGAACATCTCTCCTGCTACATTGGCATGCCCTGATTATGGAAAACGCTTCAAGCGGACTTTAAAAATCATAGAAGAAGCCGAAACAAACGGATGTCCGCCATCGAAACTGGCAGCAGCTATCTGCAAATTAATAGAAAAAAAGAACCCGCCTTTTCGTACATTGACCGGGCCGTGGACGCAAGTAGCATTTGCACGATTCAAAGGATGGATACCGGGCAAAGTCATTCGATATGCATTACGCTCTTTTTACGAGATAAAATAAAGAGACTGCACCGAAACAACACGATTCTTCAAAAAGAAATGATCTTTTGCTTGGCTTCGACCGGGGAAAAGGCTATATTTGTAGCTGTAATCATAAAGTAGTTTCAGGCAGACTACACAAGTAGGAGAAAGCAGAAGTTTTCTCCTTTTTTTATATTCTCCCGGTTCATAAAGTCTCTCAACAGCATGCTTACGACACTTCAGAACGGTACTTATGGAAAATAACACGGCATGTCACGATGAATACCAAGTAATGTTGCGATGCATTTCATTATTTGTTGCAGTGCAAATACCGGCATGTGGAGATGTAACAGAACATTCAGTAAGAAAAGTTTCCTTTTCAGTTAAGAATACGTAAATCTGCTCTTGACAAAAAAGGTTTATTTCTCCAGTGGAGTCAGTTCCAAAAACATGGTCACAGTCAACAACACTCCCAGCGCAATGCAGACAGAGACAAGCAACAGGTTGATCAATTTTGCCTTAGGTTCGGTATCCTTGTGCAGATTATTGAGAAAGTATTCCTTGAAGAATAGATATAATGCAGGCACGGAAGCGCTGGCCAACAGAAAATCTTCCGGGATATGAAAAAAATACGTTTTAGACAATCCGATAAGTGACCAATGACAGAGAAACAGCACCAGAAACATATTCACTTTACGGGCAAACAGCAACAGAAGTCCGATAGTAAATACTACCACCGAACAAGGCATCACAGGAGAGGTAATACCCGGAAAAGTCAGTCCGCGCGCCAACGAAAGCAACGGATAAACGAAAGGCATGGCCAACAGGATATAAGCTAAAACATCATACTTCCGACTACGCTCCAACGTGGTATAGCCTGTTACCGTATCCCATATCCATATAACAGCCATCGTTCCCCAAAAAAGAGCCATTGTACCGTTATAACTACGCTCTGCACAATAAATATAATAATATACTACTGCAATCCACAGATATAGAAACAGAAGATAAAGTTTCATTGCAAGTTTCACCCGGGGCGTCGGTTTCTTCAACAGTAATCCTGTCAGGAAAACACCGGCAATGACAATAATTAACTGCAAGAACCAGGTAGAAGAATTATACCCTGCAATCGTACTCCAAAAGATATCCATAATTTCTTATTTTCTCCGTGCGTTAAAACCGGGCGCAAAAGTATAAAAATCTATCAACACAGCCAAACCGACACCCACCGTATAGCAGACCATATCCGACCAAAGGAAACCATGCCCCAGAACCAATGCTCCCAAAGTAGTCCCTCTGATGGCATTTATCCAACCGGCCTGATAGAGCTGGCTTATCTCAATACAATAAGAAAACAGCAAAGCAGCCAATGCTTTCCGTAATAAACGGACGAAAGGAAACAGAAAGCCAATGCCCAAATAAACCATCGCAGCCCAAAGGGTATCTCCTGCATACTCCGCCACAAAAGTGGGCAAATGGCTACCAAACGAACGTGAGCCCAACCCCAAAGCCACCATAAATATCCACAATATCAGATAACAAAGCCTGCGTTTCATACAAATGCATTATATAAAAATAATCCCGAAGCGCACTTAATGCACACTTCGGGGTATTTATCCATATATTAATAAGGTGTAAATCCTTTTATTACTTCTTCAACGGAATAGAAAAACTGAATGTAGACCCCTCGCCTTTTACAGACGTAAACCACAACTTACCTCCATTCTTTATCACGAAATCCTGGCAAAGAAGCAACCCCAGTCCGGACCCCTCTTCATTATTGGTTCCGAATGTACTGAAATGAGTATCTGTATGCAATAATTTCTTCTGGTTCTCTTCGTCGATACCACAACCGCTATCCTTCACACTAACCACAGCCATATCATCTTGTTCCTGGACAATCACCAATATCTCCGTCCCTTCGTTACTGAACTTAATGGCATTACTGATCAAATTACGGATGACGGTTTTAATCATATCAATATCGGCATACACTCCCAAACGTTCGGGAGCTTCCAGACGAATTCCTATTTTCTTCAGTCCTGCTACCATAGAGAAAATTTCGATTACCCCTTCCGTAACCTCCACCATATCTACATCCTGATAAACCACCTTCAACTTACCGATCTGACTCTTAGTCCATTTCAGCAAATTGTCGAGCAAAGAAAACACATCTTCTGTTGTCTGATTGGCCATTGTGAGCAACTCATACATCTCTTCTCCGATGCTTTCGCTCGGCAGATTGAGTATAAGCATATTCAATACCATCTTAATAGATCCCATCGGCGAGCGGAGATCATGAGCTATCACCGAATAAAGCTTGTCACGCCCAGTGATTGTTTTCCGCAACTCTTCGGTTTGTGCCACAATAATTCGTTTGGCAGCAATCAGCGAAATCTGGTGAGTAACACGAATGATAAGCTCTTCCTTGTTAAAAGGCTTCGAGATAAAATCATTGCCTCCTACTTGAAAGCCTTTCACAATATCGGCTGTACTGTTCAAGGCAGTCAGAAAGATGATAGGAATCTCCGAAGTTTCCGGATTGGCTTTCAGTTGCTGAGAAACCTCAAACCCGCTCATATCAGGCATCATCACATCCAATAAAACAAGGTCGGGTTTTTCCTTTTCTACCTGATCTATCGCCTGGCGGCCATTACTGGCTGTGGCAATCTGAAACTTCTCATTGGTAAGAAGCACCTTCAGCAACAATACATTCGACATTACATCATCCACAATGAGAATTTTATATTCTGAAGGGTTTATTTCCATGTTCATCTTTATATGCTTTATCTGGTTTTATATTTTATAATCTTTAAAATACTCGATCATATGCCTAAGCCCCTCATCAAGTTCTATCGTAGGAGCCCAACCGAGTTTCTCTTTAGCCAAAGTTATATCCGGCTGACGTTGTTTGGGATCATCGTGCGGCAAAGGCTTAAATACAATCTTAGATTTCGAACCGGACATTGCGATTACCTTCTCCGCCAGTTCAAGGATAGAAAATTCATTAGGGTTTCCAAGATTTATCGGTCCGGTAAAGTCATCATCCGTATCCATCATCCGGATCATCCCTTCAATCAAATCGTCTACATATTGAAAACTTCGTGACTGTTCACCCGAACCATAAATAGTAAGATCATTGTTTTGTAAAGCCTGCACAACGAAATTGGAAACAACACGTCCGTCATTAGGAAGCATATGCGGCCCGTATGTATTGAAGATACGGATGATCTTTATGCGAACATTATTCTGGCGGTGATAGTCCATGAAGAGAGTTTCTGCACATCGTTTTCCTTCATCATAGCAAGAACGGAATCCGATAGGATTCACATTTCCCCAATAAGTTTCCGGCTGCGGATGTACTATCGGATCACCGTACACCTCACTGGTAGAGGCTTGCATAATCTTGGCATTCACCCTCATTGCCAATCCCAGCATATTCATAGCCCCCATCACAGATGTTTTCATCGTCTGAATGGCATCGTGCTGATAGTGTATGGGAGACGCAGGACAAGCCAAATTATAAATCTCATCAACCTCCGCATAATAAGGAAGGGTTATGTCGTGACGAACAAATTCAAAATGATGATTATTCATCAGATGCAGGATATTATTCTTAGATCCGGTAAAAAGATTGTCCAGGCAAATAACGTCGTGCCCTTCATTAATTAACCGAGTACAAAGATGTGATCCGATGAACCCGGCACCTCCACTAACCAATATTCTTTTCATATATTATTAAGTTCCGCTTTATATTCTGACAAAAGTATGCGATTTACCTAAATTATGCAAATATATATACATATTATTTTTAATGAATAATCCGGTAGCATTTCACACGTAATCAAAACTATTGCAGATAAGATTATGGCTCCAAATTTATTCCTTACTTTCACTTGGCACACTAAATGAAAATCACCTCCCTAAACAAGTAAATATCCACCTTTAAGCAATCTTGAAAATGAAAATAGTTGCGATTTCAGAAACATCCCCCCTCTTTTATTTGTTTATATAAGAAAAAGGACATGATTATGATAACAAACGAATTAAATACAGGTCTCATAGAAGCCATTAAAGAGAAAATACCGGCAAACAGCAATTTAGCAAACGTGCTAATAGATATTTTGTTCATCGGAAGAGAAGCAGTATACCGGCGATTGCGCGGAGAAGTACCATTCACATTGACAGAAGCCGCAATTATCTCCAGAAAATTGGGAGTATCACTCGATAAGATAGTAGGTATCAGTTTCAAAGACAATGCAGTATTCGACATGAATGTAGTACACCATGACGATCCATTCGAAACATATTACGAGATTATCAACAAATACATCGGTTTATTGAAAAACATGGGAGACGACGTGACATCCGAACTGGCTACATCTTCTAATATGCTTCCTCAAACATTATATCTGAAACATGACATATTATCAAAATTCCGTTTATTCAAATGGATGTATCAGAACGAGAACATTAAATGCAAACATTTTGATGAACTGGAAATTCCTGCCAAACTTCAAGATATTCAAAAAGAATTCGTGAATGCCGCAGAGCACATCCATACCACAAGCTATATATGGGATAACCGTATTTTTGCACATATGGTGAACGATGTGGAATATTTCTCAAGTATCCATCTCTTAACCGATGAAGACAAACAAAAAATCAAAGGAGATCTGCTACTCCTACTGAACGAATTGGAATCATTGGCCAGAAAAGGTAAATTCGATAGTGGAAATAAAGTCAATATATACATCTCTAATATTAATTTTGAGACAACATACAGCTATATTGAAAGCAGTAATCTCCAATTGAGCATGATCAGAATTTATGCTATCAATTCCATCACATCCCAAGATGTGGAAATGCACAAAAGTCTGAAAGAATGGATTCAGTCGTTGAAAAAGTTCTCTACCCTGATTTCTGAAAGTGGAGAAATGCAACGCATACAATTTTTCAAAGAACAAAGAGAGATTATCGACACATTATAATATACAGTAAATCAATGATTTTTAAAAGGTCCGGTATGTGTATTTGCAGAAAACGAAAACTTCAAATATACCTATCGGATTTATTTCATTTTCAACAAATAACATTTCCATAAACCACTGAATCAGAAATAAATCACTACTCCATTACATTGCATACCGTACTAAATTCTTGATAGGAAGCTTTATATTTGCATAAAATAATAGATCACTCTATATTTTATACTACAAACGTAATATAACGAATAAGAAAGGAACACATGAAGAACAGTATAGTAACGGAACTCATCAATGAAATGAGAGAGCGTATCGCTCCCAAAGAAACACTTGCCAATTTCTTGACCAACACACTATGTATGGGAAAAGAAGCCGTATATCGCAGGCTTCGCGGAGAAGTCGCCTTCACTTTTGACGAAGTAGCATTGATTTCTCATAAATTAGGCATATCCATTGACCAGATAGTAGGTAACCATTTATCCAACCGGGCAACATTCGATTTGAATCTACAGAATTCACCGGATCCGATAGATAGTTATTACGAAATACTGGAACGCTATCTGAGAATTTTCAATTATGTAAAAAACGATGACAGTACCAACATATATACGGCCGCTAATGTTATTCCTTTCACTCTTTATTCTTCATATGAACATCTGTCCAAGTTCCGCTTATGCCGATGGGTATATCAAAACGGGAAAATAAAAACGCCCCATTCCTTGGCCGAAATGCAAGTTCCGGAAAAAGTGGTAACCGTACACAAGAAGTTGAATGAAACAGTAAAACAGTGTAAAAAGACTTGTTTCATATGGGATAGCAACATATTTTCTTCTTTTATAAAAGAAATAAGATACTTTGCCGGGCTAAATTTGATTTCTGCAGACGATGTAAAAGAATTAAAGAACGAGCTTCTCTCACTGCTTCACGAATTTGAGCAAATGTCGGTAAAAGGTGAGTTTAGCAACGGCAATAAGGTAGCCATCTATCTGTCGAATATCAATTTTGAAGCAACATATACTTACATTGAAAAAGGAGATTTCCAAATCAGTCTATTTAGAGTATATTCAATCAACTCAATGGACTCGCAAAATTCACAAATATGTACTTTGCAAAAAAACTGGATACAATCGCTAAAACGACATTCAACCCTTATCTCCGAAAGCGGAGAAGTACAGCGTATCACGTTCATGGAAGAACAAAAAAATATTATTGAACAATTATAATTCTCCGTAATTCTCTATTCAGTGATGTAGGAAGAGAGGTGCAGTGATGCAACTCTCTTCCTCTTTTTTTTCATACCCTCTCCAATTCGTGTGTAAATTTTATCCGATATTATTATATTACATATGTGTGGTATAAACAACAAAATCCACAGACTATATTAATTTTTCTATCAAAATCCATATAGCCTGCGGAATCTGCATCTAAAACAAAACAGCATCAAACGACTGTCTCATACCTTTGCCGATCAGAATACAAAACCTCTGTCGGGCCTCTATATAACTATTAACTGGTTGTCTATAATCAATATGCCCATAACACTCAAAACAGCACACTTGTTTAGAACATTCGTGTTTCTTTATGTTACTAATATTTATGTATTACAAATATCGAATATTCCGTTGAACTTTAAAACCTGTTCTTGTTCTTTCATCGAGGAAAAACGAGAAAGTGATGCGCTAATTACGAACAAAAAACAGAATTCAATGATAAAAAGCAGCACACAGATAAAAAAAACAATATCAAATTTCATTATTCAAAACAAAGCCCCGCATTTTTGACAATACAGGGCTCCGCTCAAACTATTATTTATACGAAATCCTACACAACCGTAGTTGCCTTGGCATCAACTGGCGATTCCTTTTCCGGAATACTAAATTCGCGATTCGCAAATAAATCCGCTAATCCCGAAATCTGTTTCAGACGCAACAATTCATCCCTATCCATCCCTATATTCTTCATTATCCATTGATCGGACATACCGGCCTTATCTAATTCAGCAACAATATGGCACATCAATTCAATGTTGTGGGTTCCACGCGCACGGTTGTGACGGATAGTGGAGCTCATTCGGTTGGACAAATCTTTATCAATAACTACAATTGGCAATAAGCCATTTTCACGCTGATAAATACGCTTGGAAGTTTTCAATACCGAATACCGGTGAAAACCGTCCACCAAGATATACAAATCTTTCTCCTTATCATAATAGCACACGCAAGGCATCGTAAATCCATCTTCCCAAATTGACAACTCCAACAATTTCATTTCAGGAGGAGCAACTATATTTGGATTATAATCATTGGCCACCACCTTCTCTACAGGTACAGCCTTCACATCGTACACCGGACTCTTTTTATTACTCATTGCAGAATATTTTTATATTGTTCCATTATTTGACTCCTCTTACTTATCTCTTCCTTCGTCGGCGAAAATCCCATATACTTGCACGCATGATCATTTTTAAGAATACAAATGCACATACGCTTATAAGTCGGTATTTCTTTAAATTCAGCAATATTGATATCATCCTGATACTCCATACGCACAGGCTTCTTCGATGTTTTATAATTGCTATTATCCATCACAATTATAGGTACCTTTGCAGCAATCAGTTTCTGTATTGTATTATCATTTAAACAACCGCCTTTCGTCCGCCAGAAGTTAACACTGACAGACAATTTTCTAAGATATCCTTTCCGCGCACGTTCCGGTAATGTAGATAACAGGAAATACATGAACTCTCTCCAAGTGTATCCTTCAGGCAATTTAATAGATTGCCAGCCCATAGCATGCGTTCCACCATACATACCTGTAAAGTTAACTCCATTTACACGTCCTACCATCTTCCCCCAAGTATTAGGATCGATAGCCCGGTAAAGAGATAAACTTTCGATGGCCTCCCCAATAAAAGGGCTCGCTACACGCTGACGTTCCAAATTTACGCCCGCCCTGTAATACAGATCATACAATATATTGTAATCCCAACGGAATTTGCCATTAGCTGTCCATACATCCGTTGTTTTCCAATCAAAAATGGGATAAGCATTATAAACATCGTTTGCCACCTTTGAAGTCCATCGATAGGTATGGTACATCTGATATTTACGATTCAGATAAATACACCTCCAACGGTTAAAACTTTCCTGAGTTCGTATGCCGATAAGACAACAAGTACGTACTGCGTCTTTCTTATCGTGTATCCATTTGGCAAAACGCATCTGAAATTCATAATCCCACATTTGAGCATTATAAAAAGGAAAATGTTCTTCAGTCATAGCATCTTTGGGCATAGGACGTACCCAAAGATTTTTCTTTCCCTTCTCCCATGGACGCCAAAAAGATTGGTACATGGAGGTACAAGTTGCCACACGGAAAGGAACGCACACACGATACACATCAAGAATATCCTTATTGGCTTCAAGCATGCGGTCTACATAGTCGATAGTCATCTTATACTGTATCTCATAATCCATATGAAACACACCTAAGCGTATATTCAAATTATTACGCCTTATATAGTCAATACATAAATTCAAAAGTACACCGCTATCCTTTCCTCCCGAAAAAGAAATATACACATTATCGAATTCATTAAAAATCATACGCAAACGCTCTTGCGCCAAGTCATACACATTTTTAGTAACAATTTCCTTTTTCATTCATCCCTCCACATCTTTACATAGCGTTTCCAAACTTTCTCAACAGTGAATCCCTGTTTCTCAAACGTCTCTTGGTGCTCGGTCTGAACAACAGCTGCAAGGGACTTTTCACCGGCAAAAGCAGAAACCACATCGATAAGTAAAAAAGAAAAAGCCTCTTCCTGGTCTTTATCTATATAATAATTATTGATTATAGCAACATTTCCTCTTTGTTCTATCGGAATAAAACCAACCACTTTTTTCCCGCTTACAGCAACAAACCAGACAAACTTATCCGTTGTTTTAAAAGGATAATTATTATTCATTTTCAGTACTTCCGGATCCATAACCAACGGGGCTACAAGCTTATACAATTGCTTATCCGTTCCGTTCAACTTCATTATTTGTATCATAATTGTGCATTTATTTAATTATTTTACAGTCTTATACTCAGACTTGAAAGTATTCAACCAAGCAGAAAGCTCATCCAACATTAAATTTTTGTATAGAAAACTCTCTCGTATTCCCCATCCATGACCACCGGAAGGATATACATGCAATGTAGTTGGCACACCGTTCGCATTCAAAGCCAAATAATAATTCACTCCGTTTGCCGGAGGCACTGACTTATCATCATCACTATATACAATAAATGCACGTGGCGTATCCTTTGTTACCTGTTTTTCATTAGAATATCGTTCTTCCAGCTCAGCAGAAGCATCGCTTCCTAAA
Organism: Bacteroides sp. CAG:189; assembly: GCF_000432295.1. NCBI lineage: Bacteria > Pseudomonadati > Bacteroidota > Bacteroidia > Bacteroidales > Bacteroidaceae > Bacteroides > Bacteroides sp. CAG:189. The sequence continues at coordinate 13,075 of NZ_HF991066.1, read as the reverse complement.
AGGTTATTATGCGAGCCCATATGGGTATACTTTTTATCCATCGTAATAACCGGATAAAATAAAATCTGGAAATTAGGACGTACGTCAAACGCAGAATGCGTTGCTATAGTGGAAGCAAGATGTCCACCGGCAGAAAATCCCATTATACCAACATCATTCGGATTTATATTCCAGATGTCAGCACTATCCCTTACTACCCTTAAAGCTTCCTCAGCATCAGAAAAAGGTACTTCTTTATATCCGCCTTTCGGCATACGGTATTTCAAAACTACTAAAGCGATACCTTGCTTATTAAAATAAGGTGCCCAATCGTAACCTTCATGATGATATGCAAGACCACTGTATCCCCCACCCGGACAAACTACAATCACACGACCGGTAGATAATTCCGGAGCAGGAAGAAATACACGAATCGACGGTTTAAAATTGCCTTTCGATTCGTCAAAAGGCGCACTGTCCCTACCGTTAGTATTAGGCATTCCTCCTTGCCATAAATCAACATCAAAAGGTTTATGCGCATTTTGAGCATGCATACCTCCTCCCATCAATAAAAACGATAAAAGAGAAAAGCAAAGACGTAAATTCTTTTTCATGGTTTATACAAATAATAGTTTAGAATGTTACTAAAATTAATCAAGACAGGCAAAAGTAGTTAAAAACTACAATAAAAAAAAGGAAAAAGAAAGTATATGCTTTTGTATCATAAAAATAAATCCTTAATATAAAATTTGTTATATTATTAATATAATAAGAATCAGTTTATTATAATAAAATCTCATTCTTTTTAAAAAAAGATATTCTACATACTTAAATGAATATTTCTTGTTATTTAACATATTAGTTGAAAAAATAAAATCCATCATTCAAAAGATGTTCTTATTAGAGAATAAGTTAGGATAAAGAATTTTATATATAATATCAGATGTATAACCTTCTGAAAATAGTCTGCAAATGATATTATACAGATACATATTAATCAATTTAATGACATTAACAGAGAAACATCTGTTCAAAACAACCCGACTTTTTCAAAATCAGATGTCACATATACCCTATTTTGAAAATATTCCGGGATCTTTCCATATTGAAACAGCATTTGTATCCTTCTCTTTATAAGGCACCATAACCATAATCATCTATGTTATTTTTATTAATATTACATATATTACCACATTATCATTTTTGTAATAACCATCTTTTGCCTTTTTACAAAATGGGATTGCCTCCAATAACCTCATCCTATTGGTAAATTAATCATAAAGCTATAAAGTGACCGTATGCAGTAACTTATCAATAAAAGATAAAAAGTAATATCTGTAAGTTTACATTCTGCTATCATTATACATCTACACATCATAGAGTGTAGTGTACACTATTAAAGATTAATTTCTTAGATACAAAACATCCGGGTGTTGTTATGCAAAACATCCGGATGTTATCAGTTAAAACATCCGGATGTTTTCAATTACAGAATAAGATTTTGCAGTAATAATATATTTATCTAATAAAAGAGTGATGTGTACTGGATTTAGTTGGCAGCTTCGGTTGTTATTACTGTATTAGTTCACTCAACAATTTTCAATAACTGAATAGGTTTACATTTCTGTTTGTTAGGCCTACTGTAGTTATCCTATTTGAATATCCAAATATAATGTAAATTATTCTATTTATTCCAATGTTCCGAGTACATAGATGTTATCTATATATAAATCCTGAATATCATCAGCAGTTTCCGATCCTATCTGGAACAGATTACAATTGGTATCGCCTATGATAAATCAAGCGTCAGTATTCCCAATACATTCACTGTCGCTCGTGTCCGGTCTAAATGTAATCGTGCCGGTAAAGCCGCACGCTTCACCCCTATCGCCCATCGGCGAATGCTCTTCCCTTCCGGAGAAAGCAATTCCATACGATCACCGTCTTGTGGTAACCCGCCATACTTTTGCATCCCACGGGAATCCACCAAACGACAAGGAACTCCGTTTGTCTCTGCAAAACGTTCCAATAGCTCATTAACGGAAAACAGAGTGGGAACCAATCCTTCTCCTTCGGGAGTATCCATAGTATAGCGGTACATCGTTCCGGAAGGCAACAATAAAGAGTCTGGTTTCTGTACCCAGGGAAGCAGGCCAGAAGTAGCCTGCACATTTATCCCCAAACAACATAAAACGAACCAAAATATAGGTGTTTTTCGTGTAATAGATTTCATCATTCAAATTGTCTAAACGGTTTATTTTTCATTGATGTTGTCACAGCAGCAAAGCTAACCGAAAAAATAAAAGAGCCTTTGCAGTGTTGTCGCAAAGGCTTTAAATATTATATCAGAAATGGCAAAACAAGCATCAATAGTTAAGCCATACTTTAAATGAAGCTATTTTCTCCTTACTAACCAATATTTTATCTTTGAATGGTGGTATTACATCCACTACTACTTTATTCTGAAAATATGGTTCGATTTTTCGGATGGCATCTATCCCGACCAGTGTCTGCCGGTTGGTACGAAAGAAGTAATCCGGATTTAGCTGCTCGCTCAATTTATCCAAAGAAAAATCAACAATATGTTCTCTTCCCTGTTTGGTTACGGCAAATGTTACCCGGTTCTCCGAATAAAAATAGGCCACATCTCCTACCGGCAATGTTACCAATCGTTCCCCTACGGAAACCAGAAAACGAGTACGATAACGTTTTATCGGATTGGAAAGCGAACGCAACACCTCCAGCATTTCCTCCTGATGAGGTAATCCATCCACGGAATATCGGGTATGCAGTCGATCAAATTTATCCAATGTTTCCGCCAACCGTTCCCGATGAATCGGTTTCAATAAATAATCGATGCTGTTGACTGTAAAAGCACGAACAGCATAAGTATCAAAAGCCGTTGTAAACACAATCATGCTTTTCGGACAAGCCTTCTCTATCAAAAGAAACGAATTGCCATCCGTCAATTGGATATCCAGAAAGAGAAGGTCAGGATGCGTATTTTCACTAAACCACTCCGCAGCTTCTTCTATATTTCCGGGTAACAAAAGTATCTCCCATTCCGGACGAAGTTCTGCCAACATATGATTGAGCAGACGAGCGGCAGGTATCTCATCTTCAATGATAGCTGCGCGGATGACAACAGGATTATTATTCATACAGCAGAGGGATTTTAACGGTAAATAATTCAGTAGTCTTTTCTATAATAATTTCTTGCCCGCACACCAAACGATAACGGGAAGCAAGATTCTTCAATCCCATCCCCGAAGGTTGTACCGACTTCTTCGGACGAACACTATTACTCACTACCAACCAATTTTCATCCTCCGAAGAAAGGGACAGAACCATGGGTTGCCTTAGGGATATGATATTGTGTTTTATCACATTCTCTGCAAGCAATTGAAGCGTTAACGGAGGAAGTCTATATTCCAACAACGACTCATCCAACCGGCAATCTACCGTAATGCAATCACCTAACCGGACGCGGTGCAGAAATACATACGAATCGAGAAACTCCAGTTCACTGCCCAGCGTAACCAAACGCTGTTGCTGGCATTGAAGAATATATCGGTATACATCCGATAGATTTTGTGTAAACAAGATGGCATTCTCCGGATTGTACCCTATCTCCGATATCAGCGTATTAAGACTATTAAACAGAAAATGCGGATTCAACTGGCTTTGCAAAGCCTGATATTGCGCTTCGACAGAACTCTCTTTCAGATATATATTCCGCTTGTAAAGCACGATAGTATGCCGATAGAAATTATTCGCAGCCGTCAATCCTACAATCACCATCTCCACCAACCAAACGAGTAAAAGAAGCCGTATTCCCGACCAGCGAATATAAAACAACCGATCTACATCCGCCATCCACTTCAATCCTACAAATAACAGATAATTCATCAGCAACAGCGATATCCCCAAACCGGCATAATACAAGAACACCCTCCTGCGTCTCTCCACAAAGAAAAGAAAACCACGTTTCAACCAAGAGTCTATCAGAATAAGACAAAACCCCATCGCATTGAAAACCAACATTACTCCGATCATAAAGCTCAATGAAGAGAAATCCAAATCATCGCGTTTAGGCAGATCGGAATAAAGTGCCAACAACAAATATGAAAAACATCCCAATCCGGAAAAGAGGAGGACATTCAGCAATCGGATGTATCGAGAGTAAGAAGTTTTGACCATTTTTACCTGTCGCACGTTTTTCATCAACAAAGATAATTAATCTATCCAATAAAAGCCAGTACCTACAAAAGATTATCCGCCGCAACTTGATAAAACGGCATTCTCCCGGCCTTTGTTACAAACCGGGAGATCCCATTCAACAGATTATCCAAGCTTTTATCAGTATCATATTTTATTCCTTAACAGAGTCCACCCCTAACACCCGGACAAAATTCGAATAGCTTATCTGAGCTGTCAAACGTGATTGTACAAAGTTCATCTGCGCCGTTTGATGAAACATCTGTGCATCCAATACCCCATCAATTAAAATTTTACCTTCGCGATAGCGTTCCAATGCCATTTCCTCATTTTCACATGCCTTTGCCAGAGAGTTTTCGGTGAGAGTGACACGTTCTACGGCTTGCACATAGTTATAATAGGCTGATTGCACCTCAAGACTCACGGCATCTTTCACTTTATTATAATTATCTCTCGCAATAGCTACTTTGTAATCTCCCGCCCGTTTTTCATTACGGCGTTTTCCCCATTCGAACAATGGGATACTGACCTTTGCATACACAGCATAATTCGGATCGAGATCCGCCTTGAAATTATACCCCGGAGAACTATAACTGCCATCCAACCCGACATAAAACTGTGGCAGAAATTGTGCCTGATTCAGCTTGCGTACCGACTCCTGTATTGAGATTTTATCCTGTGCCATACGCAATTCCGGACGATTGCCCGTTACCTGTTCCATATAGCCCGGCAAAGTACCTACCGAATAGATAGGAACCACCAGCGTATCGACCGGAAGCACCGATTCGAAATCCTCACCGACAAAAGAATTGAGCGACATACGAGCCACCTCGTAACCATTCTCCGCCTGCATCAATTGATAACGGGCATCGTTCAATTTTACCTCTGCCATCAACAAATCATTGCGATCTACCAACTGCACCTCTACCCGCTCGCGCACCACTTTAACCAATTTTTCTACCGACCGGGCAAACCGACAGGCAATATCTACTATCTCTCCGCGCGCTACTGTATTCCAATAACGCAGATCGGCTTCATAACTGATATCCGCCTTTATCATTTCGGCTTGGTTAAGGGCAAAACGACCTTCCGCCTGTGCCTTTTTCACTCCTTCACGAATACGTCCACCCGTATACAAGGGCTGGGTCAGTGAAACCGAAGCTCCATACTTCAAATGCCTACCCTCAAACCGTACCGGATTATCCGATGAAGGTAAATCCAAAGACAACTCTATGGGATTGCCTGTATAATCAAAATTGGCACCGGCAGAAAGTTTCGGTTTATAATCTGCTTTGGCTGATTTTTCGTATTCTTTACTCAATGCAATATTTTTTTCGGCAGCCTTCACATCTTGGTTATACTCCAATGCACGGCTACGGTAACGATTCAGCAAGCCGCTATCCTGCCCGAAGGCAGAAACAGCGAAAAACATCATCCACATGGCTAACAAAAATACCCTATTATTCTCTCTTCTCATGACTCTTTCTTTATTTTATAAAACACAGCATATAGTGCCGGGGTTACAAACAAAGTAAGCAGCGTGGCAAACGTCAAACCAAACACGATTGCCGCAGCCATCCCGGCAAATACAACATCGAACAAAAGAGGAACCATACCTAATATGGTAGTTACCGCAGCCATCAGCACCGGACGTACACGTGAAACGGTAGATTCAATAATAGCCGTATAAGGTTTTATTCCTGCGCGAAGTTGTACGTTTACTTCATCCAGCAACACAATAACATTTTTTATAATCATCCCCAACAACCCCAGCCAACCGGCAATACTGAAGAACCCGAACTCAGTACCTGTAACCAACTGACCGAACACAACCCCGGTCACCGACAGAGGTAATACAAGAAACGTTATCAACGGTTGGCGATAATTACGGAACAGAGCTACAAGAATAAGTACCAATAGCAATAGCGCCAACGGAAAGTATTTTGTCAATGCCGCCATTCCTTCCTTCTGCGTCTTATACTGTGCATCCCAGAAAAAAGTATATCCTTCGGGAAGCTGTATAGCCTCTACTTCTTCTTTTATTTCGGAATGTACTTCCGCCATTGTATGCCCTGGTTTTACATCACACATGGCAGCCATAGACAATTGCCGGTTATAGGTACGAACCAATGGAAATTCCCACCCGATACATATATCCTTTGTCACCTGTGCCAATGGTGCCGAATGTGCTCCGTTCCACACGGCAAGATCGCCCAAACGATCGAGATTCATCTCGCCGGATACATCCGATTTCAAAAGTACCGGTACCTTCTTCTCATTGTCACGGTAAATACCTACCGAAATACCATCACCAACCGCTTTGGTTGCCTCTATCATATCATCTTTACCGATGCTCAACCGCCCGGCCTTCACCGGTTCGTAGTCTGCCTGCACCATCATCGCCATGTTCCCCCATTCATTACGGGCATTAGCAACTTTCGGATTACGACGCATCACGCTAAGTGCCAATTCCGTCAAGGAGTCCAATACCGCCTCATCTGGTCCACAGAAACGGGCTTCTATCAAAGCCTGTGGTACGGTGTTCAATTCAAAACGGTTTACCCGCATAAAGATATCCGGAAACTGCTTCCCTACCGTATCACGAAGTATAGCCTGTAATTCACGGGCTTTTTCGGGTGAATAGGCTTCTACGAGGCATTGTGCATAGTTAGGCTGAGGGCCGAAAGCAGCATTGGCCAGATAAAAACGCGGCGGTGTCTGTCCGATAAAAGTAGATACCTGGCGGGTGTTCTCAAAACTTTCCAGAAAATCGGACACCTCTTTCGTAGCCGCTTCCATACGCTCTATCTTTGTACCTTCGGGCATCCACATGTCAATGGTAAAATATTGCTTATTGAGTTGCGGCGTAAAACGTTTCGGGATAAAACGGAATCCCCACCCCGAAAGAAGCAACAAACCAACCATTACCCCCAGTAAAATATATTTCCGACGGATGGCATGTTCCAACATTTTTCGAAACCAGTTGTACATCTTCCCTTGATAGAGTTCACTTTTTAATTCTTCCGGACGTGGACGCCTTACAAACAATTCAATGAACAATGCATTCTGTGTAATGGCAAATATCCAACTGAACAACAAAGAAACGGCTATCACAATAAAAAGAGACGAAAGCAGTTCGCCTGTGATATCGGGAGAAAGATAAACCGGCATAAATGTAAGGATAGCAATGACTGTAGCAGCAAGCAGAGGTATTGCCGTACCGGATACCGCTTTCATAATGGCGTTGCGTTTACGCATTCCACGCTCCATATTCATCAGAGCCGAGTCGAATATCACTATGGCATTATCTACAAGCATTCCCATAGCAATAATGATTGCCGCCAGGGACATGCGTTGTAAGGCAATTCCGTTGGCATGCATATAGATGAGAGTGGCAAAAATAGAAAATACCAGTCCGCTCCCTATCAGAATACCGTTTTTAAATCCTATAAAGAAGAGCAATACCGCCACGACAGTGAGAACGGAAATGATCAGATTAAGTATAAATCCGTCATTGGCGACAGCCGATTCATAACCTTGATCATAGATTGTCAGCAATTCGAAGCCATCGGGCATCTCCACGTTCGTACGCTCCACTGTCTCTTTCACAAGAGCAGCCATATTCACCACATTACCGTCTGAAACGGTAGAAATGGCAATACCTAAAGCCGGGGTATTGTTGACCTTCATCAGATTACGGGCAGGACGTGCATAACTCTCGCTTATCATCGCTATCTCTTTGAGCCGGAAATACTCACCGGTTTTTGAAACAATAGTCAGATTTTCGATTTCTTCCAGATTGGTAAAACTACCACGTGCTTCGATACGAAGACGGTTATCTCCATTCTCAACAGCACCGGCATCCACTACTTTATTCTGTTTCTCGAATGCACGGGCTATATCGGCTGTGGTAATTCCGGTTTGAACCATAAGCGAGGGCTGCAACAACACTTCGATCACCGGATTCTGGATACCGAATATCTCTACTTTGGCCACATCCTTGATTTTAAGCAATTCGTTCTTTATATTTTTAGCTTGATCTTCCAGTTCGCGATACGAATGTTTATCACTACACAAACCATAGAACACGCCAAGTACATCGCCAAAATCATCATTTACCACCGAAGTGGCTGCCCCTGCAGGCAATTTAGACTGTACATCACCTACTTTACGCCGTAGTTTATCCCATAACTGCTGCATCTCGTCTGCACGAATCTCCTTTTTCACATAGACTGTAATTTTTGAAAGTCCTGCCCGATTGTCCGTCTTCAAATAATACACCTCACCGATTGATTGAATCGCTTCCTCCAATACATCGGTCACTTGGGTCTGCACTTCGTGCGGTGACGCACCGGGATATGCAGTAGTTACGAGTGCCTGCTTGATAGTAAAAGGAGCGTCTTCGAGTTTTCCCATTTTAAAGTACGAATAAAGACCGCCCGCCAACACCAAAAATAAAATCAACATAGCAAAAGCCCGGTTCTTTAAAAAGAATGCTACCATCTTCTTCATATTGCCTGCCTATTTGATAATATTTACTTCCTGTCCTTCGGAAAGAAAACTATGTCCGCTCAGCACAACTTTATCTCCCGTAGTAAGCCCTGACAGGATTTCTATTTTATTGTCTCTCTTCAGATTGCCAATCGTCACAGGGATAGCCTCTACACGATTGCTTTCTGTCAATCTCCATACAAAGGTGCCCGTCGCAGGACGATGACACACAGCCAGTTGAGGGATAAAAACCGGACTTTCTTCCTGTATCGAATCTTCCGGAAAAGTGATTGACATCGTGCCACTCATACCTCCCGGTAGCTTATCGTCCCGATTGTCAAGAATGGCAGTCAGAATAAAGGATAGATTATTCGTAGTAGTAGTCTTGGACACCTGTACATCATCGGTAGCATACACTTTATCTCCCAAAGCATCAAAACGAAATTTCAGTTTATATCCGAAAAGGCCGTCCGGTTGCCGTTGCAATGCCACAGCCATATTTTCGGGAATATACGTTTCTATCTTCAAACGCGATAGGTCAATAAAACTGACAACAGATTGGGATGCACGTACATCTTGATAACGCTCTATATTCACCTCTTGCACATATCCGTCAAAAGGTGCCAATAAGCGGGTGTCTGCCAACTCATTGGCAGCCGTCTCATAAGCAGCCCGGGCAATAGCACAATCCGCCTTTGCTTTCTCATATGTGCTGGCAGAAATATTCTCTTTTGCATATAATGTTGCAACACGCTTAAACTCAGTCTCTGCCTGATGGTATACAGCTTCCGCTTTCTCCTTACGAACTTTGAAATCGCGATCGTCAATCGCTGCAATCAACTCACCTTTACGAAAAAACTGCCCCGATCGGACATCAAAATCCAATATCGGGCCGCCTACCCGAAAAGACAACTCCGTAGACTTAAAAGGTTGCGACAAGAAAGTGAATTCCCTTTCTCCTTCGCTGACAGCTTTCTCGGCACAGAAAACCCTGACCGACATCCTTTCTTCCTTCTTGTCTTTTTCACCCATACTGCATGAAATACCCAAAGTGGCAACAAGAAAAAGACAAACAAATTTCTTTACCTCCATATTCATTACCTACATATTTTTACGGCAAACATACAAGGTCATTTTCAAAATAGAAGGAAAAAAAATACTGAAGTGGAAAATCGGAGACTGAAACGGAAAAAGAAGGAACTGACTTATCGGCGTTTCGCCTTCCCTCCCATCTTATTTATTCTGACAATAGCATGAAACATGAAATAGCTTCCCAATACATTCGATTCCGTATCCCGTATAGCAGTTGCTGTAATGGTACGCATCAATGCATTCTCCTGCTGCAAAATATCATAGATTTTAAATCTCAGCAGCAACTGTTTTCGCTTAAAGAAAGACTTGGAAATTTGCATATTCCACATCAGATAATCATTCCCCTCATCTGTGCCATATCCGGCACGCAAATTCCAAACCGCATCGCTATACAACTCAAAACCGAGAGGAAAATACCACTGAACATTCATTCCGGTCTGATAATCAAATGTCTTTGTACGGATACTTCTTACATTATTATAAGAGTTATTATAAAGCACGGAACCTCGCACCCCCACCTCGAACTGTTCCGTACGATAGGTCAGAGTAAGTCTTTCACGAGCTATTAAATGACGGACAGAGCTTTTCTGAGGTTCTTCTTTATTAAGCGTAGTATAACCATTCTTATTACCATAGCGGAGCATCGAATACGTACGTATCAGCCAGTGTTTATTCTTAAACGGGGTACTTAGTGAAAAAGAGCCCTGTGTTTGCCAGTTACCATTCATGTTGACGGGTAGAGTCGTCCGTCCTCCGGTCTCACTGTCATAAGTCACCTGATTGGTCACACTGTTTAATGTATTCTCGGCAGTCAGTTGCAACACCATGTTTCGTTGGTGTTTTACATTGTAAGTGTTATAATTGAGATTAAAAGTGTTGGTATACGATGGTTTCAACGACGGATTACCCATACGGATATTCAACGGATTAGTCTGATCGGCAACAGGTTGGAGATCACGAACGGAAGGTTGACGACTCTTACCGCGATAAGTAATCTGCAAACGGGTACGTTTGGAAAACTTATATCGGAAACTCACTGTCGGTGAAAAATTGAGAACACTCCGGGGAAGGCTATACTTAAGTTCATCCAACAGAAAATTGTCACTGACCGATTTTTGTGGTTCGAGATCGACTCCGACATTATAATTATATTTTTTCTGTGAAGTACGTACAGACAGATTCACCAGATGATTGGAATATTGGTTTTCAAAACAGTTACTGTTAAGTGTATCAGGGTCTTCTGTAAAATCTTCTAATTCTTTATTCCAATTGTAAGCTTTACGATCGGAATTGGACGTCCGATGTTGATAACTGTAACGAAATTGAAGAAAATGTGCCCATGGCAACGGCTCCACGTATACAAGCTGAATACGATAGTTATCACCGTCTGTTTGATTTTCTATCTTCTGGTTCAGCACCTTTTCCGTCCCGTTTTTAAAATAACGTGTAGTGGCATAGTTAAGCCGGTCAGATGAGGAAGCATTGACCCCGTAATCAAGTTTCAAGGCGACATTACGTCCTCTACGGTTTAATTTACGGCTTATTTGCAACATCAATGCCAGATTGTATTGTGAACTTTCCGACCAGTTGGAGGATTCTTTTTCATTCAGTTCCTCCTCATCCGCCCAACTCTTTTGATAACCGGCCCCCTGACGCTCCGCCGCAGAATAACGGAAAGTTGGACGAAAGATCAGATTAGTCACTGTATCTATTTTCCATTCCAAATATGCATTCCCCGTAATTCCGTCGTTTTTATTTCGCGTACTATTCGTACTATTCGTGATCGACTTTTCCTTTTTCATAAAATTATCGGTCATCGTACTACTTTCTTCCTTTCGGTCCGTACCGGCATATTGCACATTCGAACGAAACTTCACACTCCCAAAATCTTTACTAAAGTTAACTCCCAACGAACGAGAAGTCGTCAAGCCGGCCCTGCTGCGTGTATTGCCCGTGGCATTGGAGGATTCCTGTTGTAATTCCGAAAAGCCTTGATTGTTAGTATTATTCCAATTTGCTATGACGGTGAGTTGTGAAGTTTCCCGGATACGATTCATGGTATTAGCTATTTCATAGCGACTCTTGCTTCCCATGCCGCCAAGAAAATTGTTCATCCAACCCTTCTTCATATCCTTTTTTACAGAGAGATCAAGAATCATCTCCTCTTCGCCGTCATCAATCCCCGTAAGGCGTGCCAGATCGGACTTACGCTCATAGGCTTTCAATTTCTCCACCATCTCCACAGGGAGATTCTTCAAAGCAGCCTGCGGATCATCTGAAAAGAACTCTTTACCATCTACCAATATCTTTTTCACCTCTTTACCCTGAATCATTAATTTTCCATCCGAAGTGATCTCTCCACCCGGCAGTTGCTTCACAAGTTCTTCGAGCATGGAACCTTCAGGAGTACGAAATGCGGAAGAGTTATACACAGTAGTATCATTCTCGGTAACTGCCATTGGCGCTTTGCCCGTTACAACAGTTTCCTCTAACATGAAACCATCGGGAGCCAGACAAATATCACCCAATTTCCAATCCTTATTATCAAATACACGATTAACGGCTGCATAACCGATATAGGACACATGAACGGATATCTTTCCCGACCTACGAACAGAAGCAGTAAGAGAAAAACACCCGTCTTCTCCGGTGATAAACGTACTATCGGGCATTGCATAGATCTGAACAGCGGCATAAGGTATCGGTTCCTGAGTTTCTTCGTCAAGAACACGTCCGGCAAATACCAACTTACCGGACTGTGCCTTAACCTCCATCGTCGCATATGCCATTTGCAATATGCAATAAATTAAAAGAGCCTGAAAGCAACCTATATACCTATTTATATTCAATGAATTCGTATTAGATATTTTTATCAGATGATTTGCGCTATTTAAAGATTAGAGTAAAGAGTCATTATAAAGTTAAAACTAAAGGTTAGTTTTTAGGGTTTATTAAAGATTGGCATTTCTATCATAGCTACCCACCACTTAATCATAACTTTTCTATCACCTCTTTTTTCATAAAGACAAATGTAAGGAAAGGTAACAAAATCAATTATCAATATTATCTATATTTCTATCAGCAAAATCTCAGAAAAGACACTATAAATACAACTTATACAAAACAATAACAAATTAGCACTCTAATTTATGACTCGTTATTACGTTGATCCGATATTCCCCCCCATGTCCGGGTGAACAAAAAAGCGAGGACACTTCGATTAAACCGAAATGTCCTCGCTTGCTTTTGAGCGGAAAACGAGACTCGAACTCGCGACCCTAACCTTGGCAAGGTT
>NZ_HF991065.1:0-2586 GCF_000432295.1 Bacteroides sp. CAG:189 | reverse complement strand
TGGGCTGGTTAGTATAAGAATGAATAAAACTATCAAGAACCATAATTGATAACTAACTACCGGACTCCAAAATACACTTTTTATTATTTCATGGAATGTATAGTCTTCAATCTTCTGTTTTATGAAAAAAGGCTCTGTATAAGGGATTAACTGTATGATATATAATATTGTAATTCCTATTATGGAAGTTAAAAGATATGGGATAAGAATACTACGAATTCTACTATTCAATTTTTTTATGTAAAACACATTGAAAGGAGTTTTGTAGTTCCTGAAGAAAAGAAATCCGGATATACTAAAAAATAGTGGTACAGCAATCCTTGTTATTTCTTGTGTTATAATCGTTTGAATTATTTTATTGACTCCAGATGAAAGAGAGAGCATCTGAGCATGTAATAATACCACAAGTATAATTAAAAAAAAGGATATAATGCTTAGTTTTTTACTAAGATATGTACTTATCATTGGTGATTGTTTAACTTTTGTAAGTCAATGAATTTTAGAAAGAATCCAATGAAAATAAATGGGTTTATTAATGAAGTCATTGAATGTGATACTATGTTATCAAAGAACATGGAAAAAGCAATCCCTATTATGCTGGATATAGCCATTATTCCACTGATCTTAATCCATGTATTGCTTTGGATAACCCAAGTGTAGTAAAATACTTTACAAATGATTGATAGATAGAAAAGTACTAAAAAGATTATACCTATAATACCTGTTTCGCATAGTATTTGTACATAATCATTGTGCAGTAAAGCGATGGTATGTTCTTTTGCTGCTCTTTTTTTCATGAAATCTATTGTTGTTCCTAATCCTGAGCCAATTAATGGATGTGGTTCATAAAATTTTGTAAGGTTGATTTCCCACAAATGGCTTCGACCTGATGTTTGAATGTTGTCAAGACTAAGCGCGTCTTTCTGGATAATATCACGGGCATTAATTTTGCCGGCTTTATCTCCAAACATTTTTTGATTTACTTCTGGTATAAATATAATTATTCCAATAAATATGCTAATTGCGAGAGCAATATATGGGAGTGACTTCAGTTTGTATTTGAAGAAATAGAAAGATAATCCCACGAGAAACATTCCTCCTAATCCTGTTCTTACGGATTCTAAAATAGTTGATAGTATTAGCCATAATGCACACATTATATATATTTTCTTTTGGGTAATCCAAAAAAGGATAAATGGAATTATAAATATGGATGTGAAATAATCTGCTAATCCTGCATATTTCAAAAAAATATCACCAAAAGTTGAATAATAGATCCAAGGCATAAATATAGCACTAACTCCTCCAATGAGTAATGCATAAATCATTGCCGATTTGTTGACTGATTTTAAAAAATAATATAATGTATATTTATCTTTAATAGAGCTATATCCTAACCATAAAAATAAAAGGGGAAATATATATTTAATTAATAGCATAATTCCATTGTATATGCTTGTACTATAGCTTAAACTTATTAATAGCCAGATATAGAATAAGAGATAACAAGTGACAATAATGTCTATTTTGATGGAGATTTTATTGTTTATGATTAAATAGAGTAAAAATATGAAATAAAATCCATATTTAGCTAATGAAAATGAGCCTAAGAAAAAGGGAGCTGTACAGACAATGAAGATGAGTAAATACATATTTCTATTGAGTCTGTATTTATATCTTTTTGCCAAAGGATGAGTAACTAATCTTTTAGCATTAAAATTTCTTGTGTAAATTTGTAGAGAAGTTACACACAAGATAATTAAAATGACAAAATTGATAATCAGATTCATATTTTGTTATATAGATCTTTTATTAATTCTTGAAAATTTCTTTGTGAAAATTTGTCAATGTAAGTGATTGCGTTTTCAGATAATTGTTTCAATAATAGAGGGGTCTCAATTAGTCTGTTAATGGTTTTTGCTATGTCTTCGATATTCTCTTTTTCATGCAACAATCCTACCTCTTTATCTTTCACAACTTCTGATAGTCCTCCTGTGTTTGATGCTACTACTATGCATCCTCGTGCCATCCCTTCGATGGCTGTCAATCCGAATCCTTCACTACGCGAAGGCATTAGTAAAATGTGTATTTTATCATAATATGCTTGTAATTGATTCTGATCTTTTCTACCTGTCCATGTAATGTGCTCGCTAACATGTAAATCTTTTGCTTGCTTTTGCATAAATACTTTCTGTAAACCGTCTCCAACTATTAATAAACGAGTGTCTGGATGTCTTTTTTGGATTTGTGCAAAAGCAGGAATTACTAAATCCATACCTTTAATTTTTTCTAACCGGCTCACTACCCCTAATGTAATAGGTGAGGAAAAATCGCGTTTCTCTTTGCGAGTTTGTATATATGAAGGTAATGTATTGTAGATGGTGAAGTGGTTTCTCTTCTTTAGTACTGTTTGTTGTGTGTACATACATGAATTACCAAAGAAAGATTTTTCTGCTGTTTGAGTGATACATGTAAATACACGTACGCAGTGCTTTTGGATGAAATGAACTAATTTTAGATTTGGATAAATATCGGCCGTTGTGTGTACTGTGGCGATAATATTTTTTATTCCTATCATGCGTAACA
>NZ_HF991064.1:811-1365 GCF_000432295.1 Bacteroides sp. CAG:189 | reverse complement strand
TAGAAGTAAATGAATACAAGATCAATAATAATTGAATTAATCCACTTGATCGGGAAATATTTCTTTATCCCGATGTCCCCAAAGTATATCCATTTGTGAATAAATCTACCGGTTTAGCTTGGTATGCTCTTCGCATTACCTATAGTCGTGAACTCGCATTTAAACAATATCTTGACGATCGGAATATAGAAAACTTTATTCCCATGCGTTATGAATATGTGGTTAAGGGGGAGAGGAAAATACGTAAATTGGTTCCTGTCGTTCATAATTTAGTATTCGTATATGCCTCCAGACTTCAAATTGATGAAATGAAAACGACTGCGGGTACTCAATTGCCTATTCGTTATATTATGGACAGGGAAACCAACCAGCCTATCACCATACCGGAAACTCAGATGCGCAGTTTTATTGCTGTTGCCGGTAGCCATGATCAGCAAGTTGTGTATCTCGATCCCACTACCATCACCTTTAAGAAGGGAGAGCGTGTTCGTGTTACCGGAGGGCTTTTCGAAGGTGTTGAAGGAGAATTTGTTCGTGTAAAGGGAGACCGTCGT
>NZ_HF991064.1:0-742 GCF_000432295.1 Bacteroides sp. CAG:189 | reverse complement strand
AGCCACTGCCTTTATTCACCCCTCTTTAATAGAACCAGTTAATTTAAATATGGTTGAAAAATAATTCAACCTTCCGTAAATTCTTAATTGTCAACGTACCTATGTATTATAATCGGATGATGGTCATGATCGCATAGGGAATAATCGTCAATCTATTTATGTCTTTACAGTCCGAAATAGATGCATTGCATTGCATTGCGTCCGAACTTCTTTGTCTCGGTTTGGATGGGGAACCTATTTATGCCGATCATTTTCAGCAGCTTAATGCAGATGTCTATAATTATGCGGAAGCTCTTAGTTGTGAACATGGCAGTACTTCCGAAGAGGAAGCTTCTCTTTGCGTAGCTCTTTTGGCAGCGTATAATGCCACTATTTATAATAATGGTGATAAGGAAGAGAAAATACAGGTTATTCTCGAACGCAGTTGGAAAGTGCTTGAACATCTGAAATCCTCTTTATTGAAATGTCAGTTATTGGTTGCCTGTTACGGTGAAGTTTTTGATAGAGAATTGGCTCAGGAGGCTCGTGCTATTATGGATAGTTGGGAAAGTCGTAAGTTGACAGACGAGGAGCGTGAGGTTGTGGAACAGCTAAAGGCTTTGGAAGAGAATCCTTATCCGTGGGATGAAATGGGAGAGAAAGCATAATATAAGAAAATAATATTTACAAGTGTTTTTTATGAATATAAAAGTTCAACATTATTTGCTGTTGTGTCTGATAGCCTTTTTGGCATCCTGCTCAG
>NZ_HF991063.1:679-3113 GCF_000432295.1 Bacteroides sp. CAG:189 | reverse complement strand
ATTGATAGTTTTCAGGTCATTTTTGATAGTTTTCAGGTGGTCTTAGAGGGAACCTAATGTGATAATAAAGCTATTTTTATTAAAATCCTCTTTCATGGGTCCTTTCATATGGAATATTTTCGTTAATAATAAGCTTGTGATCTGATGTGATTTCAGAAAATAACCACAATGTTATTTTGTTTTTTCTCTTTTCTGATAATTGTTTGAGTGGTTAATTTCAAAAAATGAAAAAAAACACAAGACGTCTTGTCCTTTTTGTCTCTTAATAATTGTAGTAATTATAAAGCGAATTTAAAAACGAAAAATAACCAAAATAATCAAATAAAAAAATAGATGAAGCATCAGGAATCAGAATTATTCTTCCGCTATCATAGAGGCTTGTGTACGAAGGCTGAAAAGGATGAAGTTGAGAAGTTGCTGAACGGATCAGAGGCATATCGGTTACAATTCCTTGATTCTAAGATTGCATGGGCTTTGGGAGAAGATATAAAATTGATGGAAGCGGTTGATGCGGAATTAGGTTATAAGAAAATTAAGGCTGATATAAGAGCAAAAAAGATTAGAATATTTCAAGAGAGATTGGTTAGGTATGCCGCTTTTTTGACCATCCCGCTATTACTTTCTTCTATGGCGCTGGGGTATTTGTATTTTAAGAAACCCGATGAAAAGATTCAATATACCAATATAACGGCAACTGTTGGTTCGGTTGTTCGTTATGAGCTACCTGATAATTCGGTCGTTTGGTTGAATTCGGGGAGCAAGCTTCGCTGCCCGAATATTTTTAAGGGAGAAAGGCGTGAAGTGGATTTGCAGGGAGAAGCTTTTTTTGAGGTGCAGTCAGATGAAAAGCATCCGTTTTATGTGAATACGCCTTCGGGGGTACAGGTATATGTATATGGAACACGGTTTAATGTCTGTGCTTATGACAATGAAGATTATGTTGAAACAGTATTGGAGTCGGGACGTGTCAATATATTTATTCCTAAGTATGAAACATCTGTGGCTTTGAAACCCGGTGAACATTTGCTTTATGATAAAAAAGCATTGCAATTTGTGAAATCCGAAGTTGATGTCTCGGAGAAGGTCGCATGGAAAGATGGAAAATTGATCTTTAGAAATTCTTCTTTAGAAGAGGTCTTGAAAAGATTGTCACGGCATTTTAATGTCGATATTGCACTTAATAACAGATCGGGAAAACAGTATAGATATCGGGCTACTTTCAGAGATGAGACATTGTCACAGATTCTTGATTATTTGAGTAAATCGGCTATGATAAAGTGGAAGACGGAGGAAGAATCTGTGCTGCAATCTGATGGAACATTCGTGAGGAAAAAGATAATAGTGGATTTGTATTGATATAAAAAATAGACTGCCTATGATTGTATAGTTCTAAATGTAAAAAACGGGATTGCTTTATCGATCCTGTACTGGAGAAAAAACCGGAGATGTTGTATTACGTGAATCCGGGTGTGTAAATCTTTATTTATTAATTCATAAAACACTTTAGTTAACCACAAGTTTATGAAGAAAAATTATTCCATTGTTACACATTGTTCAAAGTGTGTACTCAACCTTAAACTCCCTTTAATTATGAGGATTGCTTTAGTATTACTTTTTGTAGCTGTGATACAGCTTAGAGCCGGAAATGGATACGCTCAGAAAACAAAGGTTCCTATTTCCATGTCGCAGGTCTCTGTCGAACAGGTCTTGAATAGGATAGAAGAAACTTCTGATTTTGTGTTTTTATACAATGATAAGACGATAGATAAGAATCGGGTGGTTTCTGTTGAGAATCCACAAGGCAACATATCCCAGATCCTCAATGAAATTTTTGAGGGAACTCCGGTATCCTATACAATCGTAGATAAACAGATCATACTATCTCCCAAAAAAGTGGAAGCAGCCCAGCAAGACCCTTCTTTTGACATGAAAGGACAGGTTCGGGACGCTATGGGAGAGGCCTTGATCGGTGTGAATGTTGTAGTTCGCGGAACGACTTCCGGAGCGATTACGGATATTGACGGAAATTTCACCATAAAAGTGAAAAAAGGTGATGTGTTAGAGTTCTCTTATGTAGGTTATGCATCTCAGACTGCTACTGTTGTCGGAAATAAGCCGCTGGTTATAGTCTTGAAAGAGGATACGGAAATGCTTGGCGAAGTAGTCGTTACGGCAATGGGTATTCAGCGCCTGTCTAAAACGCTGTCTTATACAGCTGAGACTGTTGGGGGAAAAGAACTGACCCGTGTAAAAGATGCGAACTTGATAAATTCTTTGCAAGGTAAGTCTGCCGGTTTGGTTATTACCCCGAATGCCAATGGTGCCGGTGGTTCCTCCAAAATATTATTGCGTGGTAATAAATCGATCCAGGGTGGTAATAATCCGTTGATTGTTATCGATGGTGTGCCGATGGCTAATAATACCAATGATGGGG
>NZ_HF991063.1:0-630 GCF_000432295.1 Bacteroides sp. CAG:189 | reverse complement strand
GGTACTGACCAGGGAGATGCCCTGTCTACAATGAATCCGGATGACATCGAAAGTATCAGTATCTTGAAAGGTGCTTCGGCTGCTGCTTTATATGGTGCGGTGGCTGCCAATGGTGTAATTATGATTACTACCAAGAAAGGACGCGAAGGAAAGATCAGAATCGATGTGTCCAGTAATATGACGGCGGAAACTGTTTTTAATCTGCCAGAGTTGCAAAATACGTTCGGGGTACCGATGAATTCTAAAACCGGTAAACCTTCTACTTTTTACAGTTGGGGAGATCAGATGGATATAGACGGATTCGATCAGATAAAAGATTTCTATCAGGTGGGATATAATTTTAATAACAGTGTGGCTGTAAGTGGCGGTTCTCAGAATTCACAAAGTTACTTCTCTTATGGAAACACCTCTTCCCGCGGAGTGATGCCTACCAATACATTTGTGCGCCATAACCTTAGCGGACGGCAGACTTTTAAAGCCTTCAATGAAAAGTTGACTATGGATTTCTCGGGTACGTATACCTATTCGGAAACGAAAAACAAACCGGGTGGCGGTATGTTGGATAATCCGTTGGTAGGGTTGTATGTAATTCCCAGAAACGTGGATTACGGCTATTATAGAGATAACCCT
>NZ_HF991062.1:35154-70501 GCF_000432295.1 Bacteroides sp. CAG:189 | reverse complement strand
CCCTTCAAAAATGATTTTGCACAAAGTTTTTCAGTTGCTTTCATAATCCGAAAAAATGCACTAATTTTGTACTCGTTCAGCGAAGAAAAAGAAGTGCAAAACGGACTTTTCTACCATTTTATTTATAAAACATTGGTAGTCAACTGGTCTAATATGCTGCATCGGAACTTGAAAATGAGCTAAAAAAGTGCGGTACAACACGTATATCGAAAGTACTGAAAATCAGAGACATGAAATTGTGGGTACTTTCCATTCTCATTGTGAGTACCATATTTGTACCGATTAAAAGGCTAAAACACTTTCTTTCAATAGTATCAATGTGTTGCGTCGATATACAAGGCTCAGAATACATTCACATAGAAAAACAAGAGACTGACTCTAAACAATAAGAACCAGTCTCATTTAGTATCGACTAATTGGAATATAACAATTCCTTCATTGAAACCTTATTAATCATAATTATAAGATAAACATTCGTATCCCCAAATATAAATAGCTTTCCAAATAATCAGCTCATTCACTTCCTCCACCCAATGAACGATACAGATTAATGATTCCCTGTATCTCATCAAAACGATCTGAAACAGCATCCAACTCCGCTTGTAGCAATGCCTGACGGGCTGTCAATACCTCAAGGTAATTTTGTGAACTATGTTTCATCAACAACTCTGCACTACGCACAGCTGATGTTAAAGCAACAACCTGCTGTTCATCAAGTTTCAATTTTCCTCTTGCCGTCTGCCATTGTACCAACGCGTTATTAACCTCTGTACCGGCATCGAGTAGACTTTGACGGAAAGACAATAACGCCTCTTCTTGCTGTGCCTTGGCTACTTTCAAATTAGCAATATTCTGTCCACGATTAAAAAGTGGTTGTATAAGCGAGCCGACAACAGAAAACAACCATTGACCAGGATTGGTTATTACAACACCTGCTGCATTAGTCCACCCAGCAGAACCCGAAAGCGTAATTGACGGAAAGAATGCGGCTCGGGCTCGGTTTGTTACATAGAATGCAGCAGCCAGTACAGCCTCACTTTGTCGTACATCCGGACGACGTTGCAGAAGCTGTAACGGTACACCGACTAAAAGCGTATCAGGAAAAGACTGGCTGGAAAGTGTTGAACGTGTGATGTCTCCTGGAACAGATCCCAATAATGATAACAAGGTATTTTCCAATTCGGTAATCTGTCGTTCAAGTGAAAGCAATGAAGCATCTACAGACAATTTACTCGCTTCAGTCTGTGCAACAGCCATATCAGTGGTCTGACCGGCATTTTTAAGAGCTTTCATCACACGCAGATTCTCACTCCAGTTTCTGGCTGTACGACGACTGATATTGAGCTGTTCATCCAACATCAACAATGTATAATAACTATTGGCAATAGTAGCTATCAACTGAGTTTGTACAGCCTGACGGTAAGCTTCACTCTGTTCCAGTACAACACGAGCTTCCCGTTTAGTATTGGTCAGTTTACCGAAAATATCAATCTCCCAACTAGCCGAAGTAGCCAAATCGTAACTCTTGGTTGTTTTACTATGTTCCACCTTGCCTATTGTTCCTTGAGGGCTAAGGCTAATAGATGGTAAATATGAAAGACGTGCCGACTGAAGAAGTGCTTCGGCTTCTTCGGCACGAAGACGGGCAATACCCAAATCTGAATTATTACAAAGACCAGTCTCAATAAGTTTCTGTAAATGTGGGTCCGTAAACAATTCTTTCCACGAAAGGTCGGCAATGGAAGCAACACTGTCGGCAGGCGAAATCTGCTCCCACGCCGAAGGAAAAATCTCCCGAAAAAAAACCCCCTCCCACCCCCCGCCACATCAGGTCGCTTATAGGTCCGATAAACCGAGCATCCCCCCAGTACCACCGACAAGCATATACATATAATTATTTTCTTCATTGTACAAATATATTCTGATTATTAATCTTTTTTTTCCAACTTCGGCAATTGACGCTCAGGCATGAAACGTTCCTGCAAATATTGGAATATAATAAAAAGTACCGGTACAATAAAAAGTAGGGCAACCGTACCGATTAGCATACCGCCAACCGTCCCCACACCGATAGAAATATTACCATTGGCTCCCACACCCGAAGCAAACATCAGTGGAAGCATTCCAAAAATCATAGTCAGTGAAGTCATAAGAATCGGACGCAAACGAACTTGTGCAGCAGATACCGCTGCCTGGGAAATGCTCATACCTTGACGGCGGCGTTCTGAAGCATATTCAGTAAGCAGGATTGCCGTCTTAGCCAGAAGTCCTATCAGCATCAACAAGCCAATTTGCAGATAAATGTTATTTTCCAAACCGAACATTTTGGCAAAAAGGAAGCTTCCGGCAAGCCCAAACGGAACAGAAAGAATAACTGCAATCGGAACGAAGAGACTCTCATAAAGAGCACATAGGATCAGGTATATGAATACTATGCAAATGACAAAGATAATAGTCGTGGAACTGCCTGTTGAAGCCTCTTCACGCGACATACCGCCAAATTCATAGCCGTAGCCTGCCGGAAGTGTCTCCGCAGCCACTTCACGCACCGCCTGGATAGCCTGACCGGTACTGTAACCGTCAGCAGGGGTACCGTTAACACTAATAGCCGAGAAAAGATTGAAACGGGAAAGTGTCTCAGCTCCATATACACGCGTAAGTTTCAGATATTGCCCCACTGGACTCATCTCACCTTCATCGTTCCGTACAAACATATTATTCAACGCTTCCGTATCCAAGCGATATTCGGGAGAAGCCTGTACCATCACACGATATAATTTGGAAAAACGGTTCATGTTGGAAGCGTAGTTACCACCGATATAGCCAGACAATACTGAAAGTACATCGGATGGAGAAATACCGTTGCGTTTGCAACGAGAAGCGTCCACCTCCACCAGATACTGAGGAAACTTGTTATCAAAGGAAGTTGTAGCACGTGCAATTTCAGGACGGGCATTCAGTTTGTCAATCATCTGCCGTGTAATAGAAAGTAGATCTTCTATCTTTCCTCCCTTCTGATCCTGTACATAGATTTCAAAACCGCTACTCACGCCATAGCCCGGGATCATAGGGGGAGCAAAAACCATTATATCAGCTGAAGCGATATCGGCTGTACGGCGGTAAATTTCAGATATTACAGAATTAATATCATCTCCCTCTTCCGTACGTTCATTCCAATCCTGAAGACGGACAATGAACATACCATTAGCTGCCCCCTGTCCGCTAATCATAGCGTTACCCGTAATTTTAGAAAACATACGGATTTGCGGAATGTCCTTGATACGACGGTTGATCTCATCCATCACAAGCTGTGTCTCTGCCAGATTACTTCCGGGAGAAGTACGTACATCAATGAAAACTGTACCCATATCCTCCTGAGGCACAAGTCCTGTCTTGGTTGTTCTCATCAAGAAAAAAAGTCCGCTACCGGCTACCACCAGCAAGACTACGGCCAGCCATTTACGCTTGAGCATGAAAAACACACCACTTTTATACTTCATCACAACCCGATGGAAAGCCGTATCAAAAGCAACATGAAAACGTGAGGAGAAACTCATCTTTCCTCCATTACCAGTATCCGCATGTGGGGTCATGATAAGCGCACAAAGAGCCGGACTAAGAGTCATGGCGTTAAGAAGAGAAATACCTACTGCCACAGCCATCGTAAGACCGAACTGGGTATAAAACGTACCGGTCGTACCTCCCATGAACGATACGGGAATGAATACCGCCATGAAAACGAAAGTAGTAGTTACCAAAGCTGAAGTTATATTGCCCATAGCATCTATAGTGGCAAGATAAGGAGATTTGTAGCCCTCGTCAAATTTCGCCTGCACAGCCTCGACAACAACTATCGCGTCGTCCACCACCGTACCGATTACCAGTACTAAAGCAAAAAGAGTTAACATATTCAGGCTAAAGCCCGCCACAGCCAGAAATGCAAAAGTTCCGATCAAGGAAACAATAATTGAAACAGCAGGTATGAATGTGGAACGAAAACTCTGTAGAAAGACATACACCACCAAAATAACAAGGATTATAGCTTCAATAAGCGTTTTGATCACATTTTTGATGGATGCGTCAAGAAAGTCTTTCGTGCTCATCAAGTCAGCTATTTCCATGCCATTTGGAAGATTTTTTCGAATATCTTCTACTACCCTGTCAATCTCCTCAATAATTTCATTGGCATTAGAACCCGATGTCTGGGCAATCATACAATTAGAACCCGGATGACCGTTCACCTCACCTATATAAGTATAAGTACGCGATCCCAATTCGATAGTGGCCACATCTTTCAGTTTCAGTTCTTCACCGCCAGGAAGAGACTTGATAACCATATTCTCATAATCCTGTTCAAATTCATAACGTCCACGATATTTGAGCACGTACTGGAACGTATTTTCCGATTCAGTACCCAAAGTTCCAGTCGGGGCCTCAAGATTCTGTTCATCAAGGACTGCCGTAATATCACTCGGAACAAGGTTGTAACGTGTCATTTTACCCGGGTCAAGCCAGATACGTAATGAGTAGTCTGACCCCATTACATTAACCTCACCCACACCGGCTATACGAGCTAAACGAGGTTCGATATTAATTTTTAGATAATTATTTAGGAATTTCTCATCGAAAGAATTATCCGGACTGTACAAAGCCAAAGCTTTGATATTACTGGTTTGGCGTTTACGTACCGTAATACCGCTTCGTGTGACCTCGGTTGGAAGCAATCCCTGTGCGGAAGCAATACGGTTCTGCACATTCACCGTTGCCATATCTGGATCCGTCCCTTGACGGAAATAAATACGGATATTAGCCATTCCGGCATTGGTAGCTGAAGAAGTCATGTACATCATATTCTCCACGCCATTGAGGGCCTCTTCCAAAGGCACAACAACACTCTTCAGCACAGTCTCGGCATTAGCACCCGTATAGTTAGCCTGTACACTTACTGTAGGCGGCGCTATTTCGGGAAACTGTTCAACAGGTAATTGAACAAGGCTGATAATACCCAATATAAGGATGAGGGCGGAAATTACACCCGCCAAAATGGGTCTGTCAATAAAAGTCCTTATTTTCATGACGCAGATTATTCATTAGTAGTCGTGTAAGTATCTATTTCAGTTCCTTCGCGTACAAGACCAGCACCTTCGGCAACAATCACATCACCAAGAGACAGACCGGACTCGACAATATATTCCGTCCCGTTATTCAACCGAAATACATCAACCGGAGTTGACTTCGCCTTGCCATCAACCACTTTATATACGAAGACACGGTTCTGTAATTCATAAGTGGCAGCTTGAGGAATAGCAATCACACTGTCACGATACGAAGGGACAAATACCGTACCACTACCACCATTACGGAGTAGTTTCTCCGGATTGTCAAACTCCGCACGCAAACTTACCGCACCTGTACTCTCATCTATGCTCCCACTCACTGCGTTGATCTTACCGGAATGGGAATAAGCCTTACCATTGCTCAAGGTCAGCTCTACATCAGGCATCTCAGCCATTGCTTTCTGAAGCGAACCGTATTGTTGCACCAAATCCAATATCTGATTCTCATTCATTGAAAAATAGGCATAAATTTTCTCATCATCGGAAACTGTTACCAATGGTTCCGCAATATTGCTACCCACAAGAGCCCCCACACGATAAGGAATCATACTGGCAACCCCGTTAACAGGACTTTTAACTTCTGTATAAGACAGATTATTACGGGCATTGATTTCCTCTGCCCGAGCCTGAGCAAGACTGGCCTGAGCTTCTGCAAGGGAATTGCGAGCGGTTTGGAGATCAAATTCCGAAACCACATCCTCTCGGAACAACTCCTCTTTGCTCTCCGCCGTAAGCCGGGCAGTAGCCAGACGGGATTCCGCACTCTTTACATTAGCTATTGCCATTTCGAGTGCAGCTTTATAAGGAACCTGGTCAATAATGAACAATACCTGTCCTTTTTTTACCACGTCACCCTCATTCAAACGAATTTCTGTAATGATGCCATCCACCTGCGGGCGTATCTCAACATACTGCCTACCTCGCAAACTAGCCGCATATCCGTTTTTTAGTGTCCGATCAGTAAATTCCACACGAAGTGTCTTGTACTTGACACCCGGCTCTTGCTGTTGTTTAGAACTACACGAAGACAGCAATACCAAAACTGATAATAAAACGAAGAAAACTTTCATTATTTTTCTGTTTGTTTATTTATTATTATTGAATGAAAATTAGTTTCCCAAAACAGTCGGTGACAAATCTAAAAAGATTTTGCATACATTCTAAGAATGTGTTGACGAACAGTAGAAATGTGTTGACGAACGACAACAATCCAGCGTTTGAAGTATGAGAACAAAGAATTATCTTTGCAGAAACAACTTAATATTTAATATAAAAAGACCAAGTATAGATGTTTCTAAAAAGAATAAAGAAAAAAGTGAGGGGAACAGCAGAAAGTGCCGTTGCATATCCCAGAATAACCCTCTATGTAGACCTGCTCTTTTGTATAATCATATTGCCCCTAACTATCCTGCTTGTCCCAGTAGACAAATGGTTTGTAACTCAGCCTGCTTTTGTAGTGACGCTGGTCATATATCTTTACCTACTTTATTTCGTCTACCGCAAAGTGAGTATTCCATCACTGTTCATGCGTAAAAGGTATGGATGGATTATAATGACAGTTATCATGCTCTTGTTTGTAACTGAACTAATGACTCATTTCCCCTTGCCGGAAAATCCTCACTCCAAACTGCCTCTGGATTTCCGCCGCCATTTGCATTCCCAAACCGTATGGTTCTTTTTCCTTATCATATCCGGTTTTGGACTGGCCATTGAAGTCACCTTCGAACTTTTCCGTCAAATGCTTGCCCGTCAAGAAGTGGAAGCAGAGAAAAACCGCGCCGAACTGGCCATGTATAAAGCACAGATAAATCCACATTTTCTATTCAACACTCTCAATACTCTGTATGGACTGGTTATAACTAAATCTGACCTGACCGAATCCGCCTTTGTCAAGTTCTCCAATATTCTCAAATATATGTACCATAATGCCTCAGTCGAAAAAATAAACGTAAAAAGTGAAATAGAATATATCCGACAGTATGTTGAACTACAACAGTTACGTCTCAACCATCACACCAAGGTCATATTCGAGAGTCATACAGATCAGGAATATGTGAAAATTCCTCCAATGATCCTAATCACCTTCGTGGAAAATGCATTTAAATATGGGACATCTTCTTCCGAAGACTGTACCGTGCTCATACGGATTGTCGTAGAAGACGGTACATTACTTTTCAAGACATGTAATTCCATCATGAGAGAGAAAGAACAGGATAGCCCCTCCATAGGTATAGAAAACTGCCGAAAGCGTCTGAGACTACTTTATCCTGAACGTTTCACATTGCTTACGGAAAAGGATGAGAACAAACGGGAGTTCAGAACAAAATTAATCATACAGCTTTCATGAGAAAAATTAACTGCATAGCCATAGACGATGAACCCATCGCGCTATTTATCATCAAACAGTTCTGTGATAGAAAAGGAGGTATGGAAATAACCACCTTCTGTGATCCCCGCATTGGGTTGGAAGAAATCATACGGACAAAACCGGACTTAGTATTTCTTGACATTGAAATGAACGGTCTCAATGGTCTGGATGTAGCAAAAGCTTTACCTGTGGAATGTACCCTTATCTTTACTACTGCACACGCCAAATACGCACTCGACGGTTTCAATCTGGATGCCGTGGATTTTTTGCACAAGCCTATAGCTTATAAACGTTTTGAAAGGGCTGTGGAGAAAGCTATGCTACATATAGGAGGACTTACAGAACCATGGAATGAAGCCATGCAGGAAAATATTGTCGTAAAGCAAGACTACACCAGTATAACTGTACCTATTTCCGATATATTTTATATTGAAGCAATGGAGAATTATAGCAAAATATTCCGAATCTGTGGAGAAAATATCATTTCGAGACTTAATATAAAAGCTCTCCATGGAATGTTGCCCAAAAACTACTTTTTAAGAGTGCATCGTTCTTTTCTGATTCCATTAAACAAGGTCAGCCAATTCTCCAAACAGGAAATACATCTTCAAGGACTTGAAAGAACCATTCCCGTAGGGAGAAGCTATGCTAAGTATATATATGAAGTACTGTCTCAAAACAAAAGAAAATAGGGGGCATCTGGATAGCCACAAACGTACCGATGCTATCTTGAAATCTCTTATGCTGTCCGGAGATAAGTGACATGCCTACACAAACAAGGTTCTGTTTTTATAACCGATATCTCTACCATTATTTAAGGACGTATAAAAGATAGACTTCTGTCTTCTTCCGCAAACAAGATTGCCGTATTCACCAGTGCCAGATGGGAATATGCTTGTGGAAAATTGCCCAGTTGTTCTTTGGTATTGAAATCGATGTCTTCACTAAACAATCCCAAATGGTTTGCATATTTCAGCACCTCATCAAAAAGACACCTGGCCTCTTCTCTTCTACCTGTAACAAACAACCCTCGTATCAACCAGAACGTACAAATGGTAAAAGCGGAAGAAGGCATGCCAAAATCGTCCTCACTGTTATAGCGATACATCAATCCCTTATAAAACAACGCTTTCCGGACAGCTTCCACCGTCTTATGGTAACGGATATCATCAGCTTGGATGAACCCGTAAGGCTCCATCAGTAGCAAAGATGAATCCAACGCTTCGTTATCGTAAGCCTGAGAGAAACTTTGCATTTTTTCCTTCCACCCATGTTCCATCACATCCTGGCGGATATTATCAGCTTCCTGCATCCAGCGCTCGGAATCACCGTATTTGCCCAACATACGGGCTATCTTCACACCCCGATCCAAGGCCACCCAGCACATCACTTTAGAAGAAACAAAATGGCGGCTTTCCCCCCTGATTTCCCAAATACCTTTGTCTGGCTTCTGCCAGTCTTCCTGAACAGTGTCAAGAATACTTTTCACCATTTCCCACATGTCTTCTATCTCATCCAATGTTCCCGGCATCAAGCGATAATACTGGTAAATTAAGTCCATTAAATATCCGAAAGAATCATTCTGCCGTTGATGATACGCATCGTTCCCTATACGGACAGGTCTGGAATCTTTGTAACCAGAAAGATGCTCCAAAATAACTTCAGTCAATTTGCGTTCTCCGCGTATCCCATACATAATCTGATAGGATCTCCTGTTAGCAACAAATGTGGACTGTATAAATTTCATAAAACGCCTGGCAGCACCCGCATGCCCTACTCGGAACATGGTTTCGATTGACATGGAAGCATCCCGCAACCAGCAGAACCGGTAATCCCAATTTCGAACATCACCCACCGTTTCGGGCAGACTCGTAGTTAATGCCGCCAGTACAGCACCCTTATAGTAAGACATCAGTTTCAATACCAACAAGCTTCGTTCTATCACGTCATTATAAAGTGTATACTTTTTACTTCGATTTGTCCAGTTCAGCCAGTAAACCAACGTCCGACAATACTCCAGTTTTTCACGTTCAATATCTATCGGAATCACTTTTTCATTATAGGAAAGCAACATAAATTCGTCTTTTTCAAGCTGTACGGTTCGCTTCAACGAGATGTCCTCCAAAGGCAAGGAGGAATACAGATATTGCCTGTCTTTGCTATCGGAAGAACAATAAGTCTCGATATAATCAGAGGTTGTATTATAAATGACTTTCCCACGGGCATAATTCGGAGCTGGACTATATTTAATTTTAAACTCCGGTTTACCTCTTACCAGATGAATATAGCGGTACAGCTCCGCCGGAATATATTGTCCCTTACTATCATTCTTAAAACGATAACAGGGCATGAAATCGAGTACATCAAATTCTCCCGCTTCTGATAAGAACTTGGTAGAAAGTATATTAGTATGTGGAACATACGTTTGTAATATCCGATAATCAGAATTTACCTCGAAACCGAAGCAACCTCCCTTCTCCCGGTCGAGCAACGCTGCAAAAATAGATGGGGAATCAAAATCCGGGAAACATAACCACTCCACATTCCCTGTTTCGGAAATCAGAGCAGCAGTACGCCCATTGCCTACAACACCATAATTCAAATTCATCGTACAATCATTTTATAATTTCTTCAATAAACCTTTCAAAAAATCGACAGTTGTCTCTATACGCCTCTTTATCATTTCACCCTTACGGTGTCTCTGCTCCCTTCTGGCAAGTGCACTAAGAAACGGCAGGACATCCTGCTGTGAAGGTAAATTATAAGAGGCTATTTCCGAGATACTGCCAACCTTTATCGCCACCGCATTACGTGGTAATGCCTGAAACATGTCGTCATCGGTTGTATCATCCCCTATGGCCAAAATAAAATCATAATGCATATCAACCATCAGACGTTTTACTTCAGACCCCTTGTTATAATCAGGTGATTTTATCTCTACCACTTTGTTGCCCTGCATAATCTGCAATTTCTGCCGAGAACAAATGGAGATCAGTGCATTTACCAGTTGTTGGGCACGCAAAGCCCCCAACCATGCATCACTTTCCCTGTAATGCCAAACAAGAGCGGTCTCTTTCACTTCCAGACGGGCGCCCGGAGTTTTGCTGACAAACAATCGCAAAATAGACAGCAAACCGTTTTCCCAATCCATTTTTTTCATATTGTTGTGCCATACTCCATGTTCCTTGTAGAAAGCTCCATGTTCTGCCGCAAAAGAAACGGGAAGATTACCCAGCCATTTCTCCAATGTATAATGGTCACGCCCGCTATTTATCACCACATGGTTTGCCGGGTCATCAGCCAATCGCTGCAACAACGCGATCAGTTCCGGTGTCGGCTTCGCATCTTCCGGTCTGGCTTTGAAAGCAACCAATGTCCCGTCATAATCCAGTAAAACCAACCGGCGTACCGCCTGATCATACCGAAGTTTAAGGGATGCAATCGTAGCTGCCGTAAGCCGCTTATGCCGTAATTGTTCATTCTTCAAATAGGTGTTTCTCAGTTCATGGATAAAATCGAAAGCCCATTTATCCACTGTCTGAACGGATATGACGGCTTGCATACGTTTTAAGCGGTGTACCTGTTCTTGCACAGGCATTTCCAATGCATGGCAAATGGCATTCTCTATCTGCTCTGTATCGTTCGGGTTGATTTGGATGGCACCGGTCATCTCTACGGAGGCACCCGCCATTTCACTCAGTATTAAGACTCCCGGAGTATCAGACTTTGCCGCCACGTATTCTTTCGCCACCAGATTCATACCGTCACG
This sequence comes from Bacteroides sp. CAG:189, assembly GCF_000432295.1. Classification (NCBI taxonomy): domain Bacteria; kingdom Pseudomonadati; phylum Bacteroidota; class Bacteroidia; order Bacteroidales; family Bacteroidaceae; genus Bacteroides; species Bacteroides sp. CAG:189. The sequence continues at coordinate 59,247 of NZ_HF991062.1, read as the reverse complement.
CAAAGGTGTCACTAAAGCAATATCCGCCACACAGTACATGGCTACCAGTTCCTCCCACGTAAAACTGTGATAGAAATAACAAACCGGTGTCCAGTCCATAGTGGAATAACGCCCGTTAACAGAGCCTATTTCTTCGTCTATACGGGTTTTCAATTCAGCATAACTACCCACATGATCGCGTGAAGGCACAATGATCATGGCAAGCGTCACTTTTCCGTGGTACTCAGGATGATGTTCCAGAAAAGAAGAGAATCCATGCAGACGATGCAAGATACCTTTACTGTAATCAAGTCTATCTACGGATAATATCAACTTGTGATTTCCAAAAAGCTTGCGAGTATGATCAATAGCTTGCTTTACTTGAGGATTACAAGAGGCCTTATGATAGGAGTCATAGTTGATTCCCATAGGCAATGCATCTATTCGCGCCACACGATTTCCAAGTTGTACTTCATCCAATTTGAACTCAAGATGCAACACACGTTCCACGGCACTGATAAAATGCCGCATATAATCGTGCGTGTGGAAAGCAATAAAATCAGCTCCCAATAAACCTTTCAATATTTCAGCCCTTTCCGGCAGTATACGGAAAAGTTCGTAGGAAGGGAAAGGTATATGGTGGAAATAACCGATGCTCAGATCCGGATAGACCTTGCGCAACATGGCGGGTAACAACATCAACTGATAGTCCTGTACCCAAACCACGTCTCCTGGACGTATCACACGGCAAATTTCATCACAAAACAGCTGGTTCACCTCTTTATAAGCTTGCCAGAAAGATTTCTTATACAATGTATAGGCATAAAAATAGTGACAGAGAGGCCAGATTGTACTGTTACTATAACCTTCGTAGTAATCCCTGATTTGTACTTCCGTAAGGAATACCGGATGAAAGTTCATTTTATCCAGTTCAGAGGTAATTTCCAATTTTTCCTCTTCTTTGTCAACACACAATCCTGGCCAACCGATCCAGTGTTTCTCATAGGAAATCTGAAGGGAATTAAGCCCGGTGGTCAATCCGCCTTCACTGCGTACAAATGAGAAAGTCCCATCTGCACTGGTAACCTTTACCGGTAATCTGTTTGATATAATATAAAGTTTCATGACATTTCTATATCAATATATATACCAATATGGTCAACTACAACACAACACACTGATAAATAATCAACTAACAAGAATATATTCAATTGCACATATCTCCTAAAATGAAAATCCCCTTTCCATTTTGAAAGAGACAGGGATTTCATACCGGCAGTAAATTACTAAATGCCCATTATTTGTATCAATAGTTGAAACTTTTTCTCTACAAAAACACCTTTTAGAAAAAGGAAGTGAGGGAAATGGTACTTCCCTTACTTAAAGAGAATGCCAACCAAATGCTAAAAAGGTAAAGGATATATAGCAAAAAAAGAGTTGACAATTAATTGCCAACTCTTCTCTAAATATACTTTGATTCACTTGTAACCACCAAAAACATTGCTTATCTTTGTGTTACAGAGATATTTGAAATGATGCAAAGCAATGTAATATGTGGCAGGACTTTCACTACTATATCATTACCTGCCTTTTTAAAGAAACGCTTTTAATCGCTGATGTCCCATAAGAGAAAATATCAACACCAATAATAAAAAAGACAATGAAAAAAGAAATTCTGTTTGTACTGTTAAATAACTTTGCCGATTGGGAAGGAGCTTATATTGCCCCGAACCTCACTTTGGGTGTTGAACCCGGAAGTGAAAGCAAATATGTAGTTAAAACTGTGGCTGTCACTAAAGATCCGGTAGTATCATGCGGTGGCTTTAAGGTATTGCCCGATTACGGTATCGACAACATTCCTACCGATTATGCAGGAATAGTACTCATTGGCGGTATGAGTTGGTTCACTCCGGAAGCTGAAACCATCGTTCCTTTGGTAAAAGATGCCATTGAGAATCGAAAGTTAGTAGCAGGAATCTGCAACGCTTCAGTCTTTCTTGGAATGCACGGTTTTCTAAACAAGATAAAGCACACCAGCAACGGATTGGATTACCTAAAGGCTTATGCCGGGGCAAACTATACAGGTGAGAACTTCTATATAGACGGACCAGCAGTCAGAAGTGAAAACATTGTAACCGCCAACGGGTTTTCTGCTCTGGAATTCTGCCGTGAAATACTCTATGCGCTGGAAGCAGACTCTACCCAGAAGATAGAGAGAAGTTACCGTATGCACAAAACAGGTGTTTGGGAAGACCCGGAAATGGAATAAACGGAATAGGCTGGATACAGATATAGTACAGAAAAACGACTCCGGATAAAGAACGATTATACGATACTTAAAGATGGATGACAAAGAACTTATTTTTGAAACCAGGGCATTGTTTCGAGAATGGCTGGAAAACGCAGGTACAACGAGCGACGGGATTTGGTTGGTATTTGCGAAAACCAATACGCTAAAAACACTGTCGGCTCATGAAGCACTCGAAGAAGCATTGTGCTTTGGCTGGATAGATGGTCAGATGCAATCCATCAATGAGGACAAGTATAGAAAATATTTTGCCCGGCGAAGAGAAAAAAGCAATTGGTCGGACAAGAACAAAGAGCTGGTTCGGAAACTTATTCAAAAGGGACTAATGACTCCGAAAGGAATGGAAGCCGTAGCCTGTGCCAAACAAAACGGACAGTGGGACAACTCCAAACGTAGCACTGCTTCCGAAGAACAAATCCGGATGTTCAGACAGCTCATTGAGCCGCACGAACCTGCTTATACAAATCTATTGGCTATGTCCGATTCTGTGCAACGTACCTATACATTGTTTTATCTGGATGCCAAATCGGATAAAACTCGCCAAACTCGTATGGAAAAGATTATCGACAGACTTAATAAGAACCTCAAACCCATGTAGCCACGACTTTTATGAATGTTGAAAGGGAAAGATAAAGCCGCATATCAGCACCGTGCTTAGCGACACTAAGCACGGTGCATACTACCTGTATGAATAGTGCTCAACAAAGGTAAGCACCCGGCTTACGGTCATTGGTATGCCTTTTCATTTTTTCTCTACGCCCTTTCACCCAGTACCCTCCCGATATAAGCAAGAAAATTTAGCTGTACCGCATCAGAACGTCACATCCATCTTCACCAAGGTACGCGGAGCTGCTACCGACATCGGCCGGAAAGAATACTCCTTATTCAACAAGTTATTAACCATAAACTGAAATGCAACCTCTTTTGTAGCCTTTACTCCCAGACGGATATCCACCGTAGCATAATCCGTATTGTGTTTTTTCCAATAAGTAGCTAATGTTTCGCCATCGATACTACCGAAAAGCAAATTACGCACATAATCCATCACTTCCGGATTGCCATTCGGTTTTTCACGCTCGTCCAACATGATATAATCCACCGCAAGCGTCTTACTTCTCCAAGCCACATTCATACCCAGATTTATACGTTTCCACTCAAAATCGAGCGTAGTTTTAAAAGTATGTTTCTGGCGATATTTCAAATATTTGGAATTATTCGACTTCTCTTTCATCTGCAAAGGATCGGTATAAGTATCCTCCAATGCATTACGTTCTTTATAATCCGCATCACGCGGCTCAGTGTATACATAGCCCAAGTTATAATACAGTTTCGTGTTCTTATTAAAATTATATACACCATTTGTGCTGACTTCCATCCCATAAATCCGCGCTTTGGAAACATTGTGGAATTGTGCTCCAATACCGAACCCTCCTTGACCAAGCAACATCTCGACCGCATCCGAAATGCTGTTTATCATCTTGTTGTTGCCATTATTGAACAATCCGAACTGGAATTCGATCATATCTTTATACTCGGTATAAAAACCTGCCACGTCCAACATCCCCTGAAGATTACCAAGCTTATACCTTTGCTTGAAACCAAGTTCGGCATTGAAACCTTTCTCCGCACGAATATTTTCATTCGGATATACACCTACCCCACCGATGTCCTTACGCAGATATTTCTCTACTACCGACGGATTGCGATACCCCTGTCCAAAGCTGGCGCGCAGAAAACTATAATCGGCAAGCTGACAATTCAACCCGGCACGCAAAACCGGACGAAAAGGAACTTTTGTCCCAAAAATCTTTGTTTCGGCCTCCCGGTAATGATTATTTATACGATAATATTCGGCACGCACTCCGGCCGAAACGCTCAGACGATCCCCAAAACGTTGATCGTATTGAAAAAAAACAGCCAGATTATCACTCTTATAAACCTGATCGATGGCCGAAGAATAGTGACGAGTATGCCGGAAAGTGGTTCCGGCAGTGATCTGTGCACCACTATCCCAGCGTTTATTAAACTGATAATCGAGAAAATAATCGTTACACTCATCCGTTCGCGTACTACCATTATTCCGTTCCGGATTAAGAATATCAGAGAGCCAAGGCACCAGATCACCGGGCATCTGCCTATTCTGCAACACACCCAAATCAGAGGGCAGACCACTTGCCATCATCCAGGCAATAAGGTCACAATAATCGGCAGTAGTAGCATTGGGGAAAATAGGATTCAACAAACCGAGCGCTCCGTTGACCGCACCATTCAAATCACCTTGCAAAAGCGGCTGCACCAAAGGCTAATCTCCACAATGGCTGATAATCACCCGCATCCTTCAATATACAAGTTAAAAAAGTCATTTTACACAGGACTAAAATCACCAAGATTTACCCATGATTCTCAGAAGTTTCTTATGTTTGCACACATAAATTATCAGTTGATCCTTTAATTCAAATTCAAACCATGAGATTCATTACATTACTACTTACTGCGTTTATCAGTTTACAATCGTTCAGCGAAGAAAAATTCCCGGATGGAACTCCCATTCCCGACTGGTTCAGACAAAATGAAGTTGTCAATATCCAGACATTAGGTAAGAAATACAACATTCTTGAATACGGTGTCATCAACGACAGCACCCTTCTCCAGACCGAGAAAATCCAATCGGTCATCGACCAGGCATCCCAACAGGGAGGTGGCGTTATCATCATCCCTAAAGGCACATACCTCAGCGGCTCTCTTTTCTTCAAACCGAAGACCCATCTGTATCTGGAAGAAGATGCCGTTTTAAAAGGAAGCGATGATATCAGCAACTTTCCTATTATCGATACGCGCATGGAGGGACAGAGCTTGTCATACTTTGCCGCATTGGTAAACGCCGATAAAGCAGACGGGTTCACGATCTCCGGAAAGGGAACCATCAACGGTAACGGGCTGCGTTACTGGAAGTCCTTCTGGCTGCGCCGCAAAGTGATACCCAAATGCACAAATATGGACGAATTACGTCCACGGTTGCTATACATCTCTAATAGTAACGATGTACAAATTTCCGGCGTCAGCCTTATCAACTCCCCTTTCTGGACTACCCATCTTTACCGTTGCAACCGTGTGAAGTTATTGAACCTGCATATTTTCTCTCCCGCCACCCCGGTAAAAGCTCCGAGCACCGACGGTATCGATATAGATGTTTGCAGCAATGTGTTGGTGAAAAATTGCTATTTATCAGTAAATGACGATGCCATTGCCCTGAAAGGCGGTAAAGGGCCGTGGGCGGATCAAGATCCCAATAACGGCGGCAACAGCAATATCATTATAGAAGATTGTACCTACGGTTTCTGTCACAGTGGCCTGACGTGCGGAAGCGAATCCATCCATAACCGCAATATTATCTTCCGCCGTTGCAAAATCAACAATGCGACCCGCCTTTTATGGCTGAAGATGCGTCCGGACACCCCACAAAAATATGAATATATCCTCGTAGAAGACATCACAGGAGATGCCAAAAGTTTCTTATATATCAAACCTTGGACACAATTTTTCGATCTCAAGGATCGCAAGGATATTCCGATGTCTTACTCCGACCATGTGACCCTGCGTAATATCGATCTTGAATGCGATGTATTCTTCCACGTAAGTCAATCCGACCAGTATAAACTGACAAACTTTACTTTCGAAAACTTGAATATCAAAGCAAAGAAACCAGAATGCAACAAAGAAATAATCAACCCGTTCATCTGGAAAAACGTAAAAGTAGTGCCTGTACAGGGAAATCCCTCAAGTAAGCATTAAAGATATGGATTCCACAACCCTCTTTGTTCTGTTACAAAACAAGAGGTTTGTGGAATCCGTATTTAAAAAGGTCAGATGACGGACCCTCCCATCTCGCAGTAAAAGAGCCCTCTCTTTGCAGGATATCAGAATTTTATCAATCGTTTAGGAGAACCGTGCCATGAACATCCCAGACAATACACTTCCGTAAAATCGAACCCTTCCGTCGAAGCTTCCTCATCTTTGGGAATCACAACTCCTTCTTTCGTGATATATACCAACAACCGGTCTCCTTGCTCGTTCTTTACATACATGCCGGCAATTTTACATTGTGGACAAAGCATTTTTCTCATCCGTTCTATTCTCCTCTTTTTTTAAAATTCGGCTGCAAAGATAATCCTATTATCAGAAACTAATAGAAAATAATGCCTCAACCTGAAACTTTCCATAATCGATCGGCTGAATCAACCGCACGCCTGTTGTGATCGGATAGCTCATCCGCAATACATTCCAATCGAAAATAAGGTCCGTTCCGAAAGAGCTTTGAGTGGTCCATGCACCCTTGCTACGGGCTTGATTACGTGACAAGTCATAGAACAGGTTGGCCCGCATTCTCCGGATATAGATCAGAGAACCGATACTGAAATCGGGAGAAAATATAGGAAGGGCATAATCTGCCTTAAACGCCCACTGCCGGTGCGTCTGATATTGGAAATTATATCCTCGCGGTTTCTCCAGCAAGTGTTTGGGAAGGTACAAAGCCTTGCCGTCAAGCTCCTGATACTGATATCCGAAACGAAGCATCAGCCCGTGATTACGAAGAATACCGGGCCAGTAAGTCGTTAACCGGCCTGCATAAAGGGCACCGTAATTCTCCTTGTTGAATGGAGTGGTGAGATACTGCAAACGGAGCTGGTAACCATTACGGGGTAAAATATCCCGTTGCGCTTTCCGCCTGTAATTATAGAACAATATTTCCGGCAACACATATTGGAAAGCATGAAACTCCCGGCTGCCATATTCCTGATACCGGTTATTCGTAAAATAATAACTCACCGCAGGCTGTATGCCGCGTATACGATGGTTACGGGTCAAGTTGAAAGGAAGATAAATCCGGGCTTCAGCCTCCAGATAAGTACGATCGGTATAATATCCCCGCGTCACCTGTTGCCCCTTGTCGTTCTGAGCCCAAGCCATATCAAAAGCTTTATCACCATAATCGGCAGCAATATTAACGACCGGAAACCAGCCTTGATAAGTAAACGACAGTTTGCCGTGATGGTAACCTTTATCATAATACCAGCCAGCCTGCATAATAGCCGTGTTCAAGGTGTTTTGAGACATGATGGTCGCCCCGGGTTTAACGATCGTACTCAGATCGGAAGCACTCGTGTTCATAGCTTCGGCCACATCATAATAGAAAGGCGCCCAACTATGAATCTTGAAAGTATGCACACCCTTCCGATAACGCTTGGGTTGAAAATCCACCGGTTCCAAACGAGCCGAATCCAGATTAAATTTCTCTTGTCCGGCCAAAGTCTCCACAAAGGGCATAGAGACCGGACGATCAAAATCTGTCTTCTCCGCTAAAAGACTATCTGCCGGAAGAGAAGCGATCCGGTAACCGTTTGCCTGATAATCAGCAAAGAACAGGCGATTTCCCGAATGTGTAAATGAAGGATCAAAGGCACCGAAGCGCGCACACGTCAAACGATAAACCTGACGGTCCGCCAGATCCAAACAATAAAGATTATTAGTTCCATTCGCCCCGGATTCGAAGTAAATCCGTCCGTCTTTCCAGACAGGAGAAGTAATATTAACAGAAGCAGTGCTCAACAGCTCTTCCCATTGCCCGGAAGAAGGGGTAAACTGCAACAGGCTGATTCCGGCATCTGTCACTGCAACCGCTACCACTTCATCCTGATCCGTAAACGTCAGTTCTTTAATAAAAGCATTGCCCGGCACCTGAAAAGCAAACAGTTCTTTACCATCTTCAAGCTCTACCAGTACAAGCTGATTCTTTCCGTCGACCGTAGTCCGTGAAACAGCAGCCACCTTTCCGTTTTTATCCACCGACGGAGAGAGATAACGCTGTCGGGGAGTGATACTTTTTATACGTCCCTCTTTCAGATCATAACACTTCAGCACGGAATAATTCTCATGTGTCCAGCGAAGACCGGGAACGATTTCTGTCCAGTATATCTTCCCGTTACGGTAGTCGAGACGGCTATTGATACTGCCGATATAACTCAACCGTTTCTCTTTCCCATGAACGATTGTCACCAGCGCATTGATATCTTTCAATCCCGACTTCACGGCAACCACCGTAGAATCATCGACCGGACAGGGATACCTGTACGAAGTATAATCTTTTTTATCGGGCGAATGATAGGATGGAACAAGACTGCAAGTATCCTGTTGTTCCCATTCCTTCCGCAAATAATCGAAAGTATCCTGATAAAGCCGTTTAAAGCTGCTTCCCGTATAATGTTTGAACGAACCCTCAAAGAAAATATTACGGACATAGCGGCTGGTCGTTTTATCCCAAATATCGGCTCCGTACCGTTGTCGTGCATAGGAAGTGAGATCATAACCCAGCGCGTAATACGTACCGGTATAATTCTTGTACGAACCCAATAACCATTTATCGAAAGAATAAAACTTATCCCCTCCCAACATTTGTGCACGATAAGCCATATTAAACTCCGGCAACCGTCCTCTACCACCGTTAGACATAGCCGTTTCAGTACCTACCGCATCGCCCTCCAGAAACCAGACCGGCAGAAAAAAGGCAGCAACGCCCGCCGCCTGCTCACCTATCAGATAATAAAAAGGCTTGAAAATTCCACTCATCACCTTTCCTGTCTGAAATACATGACGTGATTCGTGCAGTACCAGATGTTTATCCCACCTCTGAACTCCCAGATCGGAAGAAGGAGTCGTGATAAGTTCCATTCGGCGGGGAGCCCACGACACCATACCGTTGGACTGCATATTGGCAGGATGAAGAATAACGGGAAACCGGGCTTTTATCGGCTTACCGATGGTTTTCTGTATATGGGGGTAAGCATTTTCAAGATAAAGTGCATAATGATAAGCCATAGAATCCGTTCCCTGCGGATAAACCAGATTATAGTGCGGTAACCGCACGATATTCCATTTAAAACGGGCCGGATCCGAACCATAATCCATAAATTGGGCGCGAATACTAATCGAAGCCGACAGACAGATAAACAAAAGAAAGAGATATTTCGATTTTGACATTTACAAGGTTCATTTAATTGACAGCTACAAAACTATAAAAAATCTTCTGGGTTATCAGCTAAAAGTAAATAAAATCGGAAATAAGTACCACAATATTCAAATAAAAGAAATGATTGTCCGCATGAACTCACAAAGCTACACAGACTTTTTATCCGATAATTGCATATGCAGAATCGGGAAAGGCTTTCCCATTCCATCTACAGCATCCCGACCGACAACTTCAAAACCTCTGTTCTGATAAAAGTGAAATGCTTTCTCATTTTGCTCGTTCACGTCAACTTTATATATCCGTTTTTCATGAACGGCAAAATCAATCAAACACTTGCCATATCCCCGTCCCTGCTCATCGGGATGCACGAAAAGCATTTCTATGTTATCTTCGCTCAATCCTAAAAATGCCGCAATCCGGCCGGTACTGCCGCGAAGCATATAAAGCTCTACGGCCTGAAAATACTCATCCCGCACCAGAGGTTTATAAAACAGAATATCATTTTCCGTCAGAAAGTGATGAGTACTACGGACTGCCAGCTCCCATATCCGGAGCAATTCATCATAGTCTTGCGTATCGGGTTGTTCGATCATAAAATATTCCGGTTATTAATTCGATTGTAAATATAAAGCTTTTTTCTATTATGCTACCTTCCGTTCCGTACAAATGTTCTCAGCCTTCATTCAAGACCGTTTCACAATGCAATAATCCCTATGATAAAAGAACCGTCTTATCAGAACTAATCCAATGCCAGACACGTCAATATATCCCTAATAATCAAACAGATATATTCCATCTTCTCTGAAGTCATATTTCCCACATCCAAAACATCCGGATGATTTCAGTAACAACATCCGGGTGTTCTGCATAAGAACATGGGGATGTTGTCAACCAAAACATGGGGATGTTTTACAACTAAGGATATAAACCTTGATGCAGTAACAATATACCTGCAAAACATGGAGAAGTAGCGTCTTCCATATATTACAAACATACTTATCAATACTCCGCTTTCCTTTCGAACTTCATCACCTGGCCTGATACCGGATGTATAAATTCTAAATATTCGGCATGCAGATAGAGCCGTTCTGCCCTTCTTCCATAAAGTTCGTCGCCTGCAATAGGGCAGTTCAATCCGAGGGGATGAGCGGCATGCACACGCAACTGATGTGTGCGTCCCGTCAATGGATAGAAAGCAATACGCGTCCGGTTCCCTTTTTTTTCAAGAACCTTATACCGGGTAATGGCAAGCTTGCCCGATTCTTCATGAACCACTTGCCGGGGCCTATCCAAAGGATCCGGACAAAGCGGTAGTTTTATCTCTCCTTCATCCTGCGCAGGCGTACCGTCCAACAAGGCAATATACCGTTTTTTCACCGTGCGGTTCTTAAACTGCGCCTGAAGATGCTGATGCACCTCTTTACTTTTGGCTATCAATAACAAACCGGATGTCGCCATATCCAACCGATGCACGATTATCGGCCCCGTAGCATCCGGATATAGCTCTTTCACTATACTATACACAGAACCGGCACTCCCCTTCCCCGGAACGGAAAGCATACCAGCCGGCTTATCGATCACCAACAACCAGTCATCTTCAAAAAGGACCTCCAGTTCCGTATCGTCACACGGACTTTTTGATAACGGATCGGGTTCCACATCCAGTCCTTTCAACATATGTTGCAGTATCGGTTCACACTTTCCTTTACAAGCAGGGTAGTAATAGCCGTGATGCCGAATCTCCGTTTTAGGCGAATTTCCCCACCAGAATTCGGCCATAGCAATCGGCTTCAATCCATGCATATAAGCATATTGCAACAACTTCGGAGCAGCACATTCGCCGGCTCCTGCAGGAGGAGTTTTCTGTACCGTCTGCTCGAAGATCACACATAAATCCTTCACCTCCCCAAGCCCGTTTCTCATCTTAAATTGTTCGAAAAGTCTTTGTTGTAATTCTGCCGAGCGCTTCTTTCTTTCTATCTTAAGCGATTCCATCTGCCTATCATATGCATCAACCTCTGTTTGCAAGACAGCCACTCTATTTTTCCAATACTTTTCCAGACGCTTTAATTCGGCTTTTTGGTATTGGCTCTCACGCACCATAGCAGCCTGCTCCTCCTCATCCGGGTGTTGCTTCCGACGCTGCGCACGTGCTTCTTTGGCAACCTTCAAAACAGATTTGGCTTTCTCCGTCTCCTGCCTGCCCGCATGTATCTCTTCCTCCAATCTCTGTTTCAAATCCAGATAATGCGGATGTTGCTCCAACTTTCTGATCCGGGTATTAATGGCCGATATGTTTTCCTCTTCTATTTTAAAGAAGCCATCCGGCTGCAACAAGTCATATACAGGAGGAACAAAGAATGAATGCAGATTTCTACCGGCCAGATTACCGGAAAAAGCAGCCAAATAACCAATCTCGTCCTCTTTGGTCTGTACGACCAGTACGCCGAACATCTTGCCCTCACGCAGTTCTTCCTGCCAATCGTCCTGTGCCGCGATGTAAGCCTGTACCTCTTCGGCTGCCATGACGCACAAAGGATGGGGAGTATAATGAAAAGGATAAGTGAATTGTCCGGGCAAAGCGATGTGAACAATAGATCGGGCAAAATGATGCAACATATATTTTCAAACTATTTGAAACAGGATTGTCTTTGAACTCCTGATGGAGTTATTGCTTGCAAAATAAATTCTATTTGCCCAGTATTGCAAATATTACCAATGAAAGTTTGACCCGTTATCATAAAAAAACATCATTTTTCTGCATCTCTTTTTGAACAAAAAATCATCTGATGCGTTTATAATTATGCAAATCAGCCTGAAGCTCTTTATGCATATGCGAATACCCATAATGAAGCGACCGTATGCCTCCCCGGCATAGACAGGTAAGATTGCATAGTAGTTTTGTCGTGTTTTATTTTGTGTTTGTGTTGTGACGGTGCTGCGATGTGAATCGAAGTACCGTTTTTTTATATACATGTAAAGATTATCATTTTTAATCGAAGCGGATTTGCTATCAGAAAGTTTCTCCGTATCTTTGTCCTATCATGGCAGAAAGGAACGAATTACACCCCAAAAACAAGCATAACGGACAGTATGATTTCACCAAACTGACCGAAGATTATCCTCCGCTCAAAAAGTTTGTATCACTCAATCCATACGGTTCTCAAACGATTGATTTTTTTAATCCACAGGCAGTAAAGGCACTGAATAAAGCATTGCTGATCAGTTATTATGGCATTCGATATTGGGATATTCCGAAAAATTATCTGTGTCCGCCTATCCCGGGAAGGGCCGACTACATTCATTATATTGCCGAGTTGATCGGTACGGAAAATACGGCAACCGGAATATCCGGACGGAAATGTCTGGATATCGGCGTAGGAGCCAATTGCATTTACCCGATCATCGGGTGTACGGAGTACGGCTGGACTTTCGTGGGTTCGGACATCGACCCTGTTTCGATAGCAAATGCCAGAAAAATAGTAACCTGTAATCCGGTACTGGTGCATCGGATTGAACTGCGGCTTCAGAAAGACAGACGGAATATCTTTGAAGGAGTTATATTGCCCGACGATTTTTTCGATGTCACAATATGCAATCCTCCTTTTCACAGTTCAAAAGAGGAGACGGAAGAGGGTACGTTACGCAAACTCAGCAGCCTGAAAGGAAAGAAGGTGTCGAAAGCTCAACTGAATTTCGGAGGGAATGCCAACGAATTATGGTGTGAAGGTGGAGAACTCCGGTTTCTGCTGAATATGATCACCGAAAGCCGGAAGTTCCGAAAAAACTGCAAATGGTTCACCAGCCTGGTATCTAAAGAGAAAAATCTGGATAAGCTATACGCCAAACTCAAATCAACCGGTGTTGCCGAATATCGAACGATACAAATGCAACAAGGCACAAAAAACAGCCGGATATTGGCTTGGCGGTTTTAGCCAACAAGCCTTTCTTTTTCAGAGCCGGATATCAATGACGACGCAACAGATGCAGAAATAAATGATTAATGTGCCCCACAACCGACTTCCCGACAACAATAAAAGTCACGGCAACCAGTATCATCAGTATTCCTAAGACAAGGCGGGGGGTAAGTCGTTCACCGAAAATCATCACACCGAAAAAGAGAGCGGTGACGGGTTCCAATGCTCCCAAAATGGCAGTAGGGGTAGAACCGATGCTATGTATCGAGATGGCCGTACAAATAAGTGAAATAACAGTAGGCAGAAAAGCCATTGCCAGTATATTGACCCATGCTGGAAAAGAAGGAACTGCCTGTAGATCGGTCATAAAATTCAGACGGACTACATAAATGGACAGCCCGAAAAGCAAGGCATAAAAAGTCAGTTTGGCTGTCGACATGGTTTTGAGTGTGGAATGGTTGACGCCGACAATATAGATGGCATAGGATAATGACGAAAGAATGACCAATAACATTCCTATCAGACTGAGCGTTTCTCCGCTATCCCCCTTATACAACATGCCGATACCCGAAAGTGCCATAAGAATACAAAATACAGTCAGCAATGATATCTTCTCATGAAAAAACAAAAACATAATGACCGCTACCATCACCGGATATACAAAAAGAATGGTAGATGCAATGCCCGCGTCCATATGCTTATAACTCATGAACAAAAGCAGTGAAGAAGCAGAAAAAAGCAATCCTCCTGCCAGTAGCGGAAGTACTTCGTTCTTTTTCAGAGCAAACGACTGCCCTTGTATTTTCATCAGAATACCTAAAATAAGCACAGCAAATGCATACCGGTAAAACAATACGGAATCCACACTCAATCCTTCTTTATACAAAGGAAGGGTAAACAACGGATTCATGCCATACGTGGCAGCAGCTACGGCTCCACATACAAATCCTTTCGCTTTATTGCTTATATTCATAACAAGGCTCTTAATTTCGGGGTGCAAAGATACATCTTTTTAAAACAGGATGGTTATATTTGTATCTCCTAAAAAAATAAAAATTGAGCAAGAACCGTATAACCCGTGAAAAAAAGACAGTAGAACTGATGATCCGCCTCTACTGCCGTAAAAAAGAGAAAAACCAAACTCTCTGCCCGTCATGTGAAGAGCTGTTACATTATGCCCACGCACGACTGGACCGTTGCCCTTTCGGCGAAAAGAAAAGCTCCTGCAAGCGATGTACCGTACACTGTTACAAATCGGTCCTACGCAAGCAAATGCAAAAAGTGATGCGCTTTTCCGGCCCCCGTATGCTGATCTATGCCCCGTGGGCGGCAATAAGGCATCTGTTCGGCCTATAAAAGATATTAGCATACTTACATTATTGCTTTATAATAATTATCTTTGCGTAATTATCAAACAATAAAACCATGGTATATGCAAAAAGTGCTTCAGCCCTCTATTCTATGACACCCCAAAATAAAATATGTACCATTGAAATGGTTAAAGAAGCCGTATATCAAATTATCGACTCATTCAAATATACATATTCCGAGAAACTTATTAATAATTATCCATATGAGCCTGAAACATAAAGATTACAAAGAAGCCAACATCCGTTTTCTGGAAGAAAATCTGGAAAAGGAGGGGGTTATGGAACTACCCTGTGGCATACAGTACAAGATTCTGCTAAAAGGTACCGGACCGGTACCCACTGCCAAAAACACGGTAAAGGTACACTACCGGGGGACATTAATAGATGGCAAAGTATTCGATGATTCATTTGCACGCAAACGCCCGGAAATTTTTAAAGTGAAAGAGGTTATCGAAGGATGGCAGGAAGCACTGAAAGCCATGCCGGTAGGTTCACGCTGGATCGTTTATATTCCTTACGAATTGGGATACGGCACACGGGCTTGCGGAAATATCCCCGCCTACTCCACACTTATTTTTGAAATAGAACTGCAAGGTATAAAATAAAGTAAATCAACTACTCACCCATTTTTCGGAAGATTTAATTATCTTTGTCTCTGCCAATAAAAATACGAATCATATAAAAACAAATAATGAAGCGAGCAATCATCATAGGGGCTACTTCCGGAATAGGCAAAGAAGTTGCCAAAGGATTATTGTTGCAGGGATGGAAAATAGGAGTTGCCGGCAGGCGAAAAACCGCGTTAGACGCATTCCGTACGATTGCTCCTGACAATATAGAAGTGGAAACACTGGATGTGACACAGGAGGATGCTACGGAAAGACTACACAGCCTCATCAAGAAATTGGGTGGAATGGATCTGTTTCTCTTAAGTTCCGGTGTGGGACATCAGAATATGGAATTAAATGCAGATATCGAACTGAACACTGCACGTACCAATGTCGACGGATTCATACGAATGGTCACTGCCGCTTTTCAGTATTTCCGGCAACAAGGGAACGGACATCTGGCCGTTATCAGTTCCATTGCCGGTACCAAGGGCTTGGGTGTTGCTCCGGCATATTCGGCTACCAAACGGTTTCAGAACACCTATATCGATGCCCTCGAACAACTATCGAACATGCAAAAGTCAAACATCCGCTTCACGGATATCCGCCCGGGATTTGTATCAACCGAACTATTGAATGATGGAAAAAACTACCCGCTACTAATGAATGTAAATAAAGTAGGAATACACATTGTACGAGCCCTCAATCGCAAACAACGGGTGGTAACTATCGATTGGAGATATGCTGTCATCGTCTTTTTCTGGCGAATGATTCCACGTTGGTTATGGAAACGGCTACCTGTAAAAACAAACTGACTTAGCAAGATCGGATAACGCTCTTTTATAAGTAACCGCCATATTTGCCGGCAGTGCAAAAAAAAGCTTATCACAAAAAATAATAACTAAAAAACAAATGATGGAACAGAAATTTTGCCAAAGTTGCGGAATGCCATTGAGCGATGCAACTGTATTAGGAACAGAAACGAATGGTAGCAAAAATGAAGAGTATTGCTGCTATTGCTATGCCGACGGGCACTTTACAGTGGACTGCACGATGGATGAAATGATCGATCACTGTGCACTATTCGTGGATGAGTTCAATAAAGATTCCGAAATGAAAATGACAAAAGAAGAGGCTGTTGCCAACATGAAGCAGTTCTTCCCTCTATTGAAACGTTGGAAAAAAGCCTGAGTATCCCCGATAAGACAAGGTATATCCGGTATTCATACATAGCCGGATGCACATTTTGTGTCGTACACTAAAGTCGTACACTAAATATGTATCCGGCACATCATATGAAGAAAAGGTAATGCTCCTTTTTCTTATTTCTCTGCTCCTTCCAATACTTCCGGATGGCGTTTCAACCATGCTATGGCATATGTACAGGTAGCTTTCGGCTTTAATCCGTTAGCCATTGCATAGTCATATGCCGCTTTTACCAGAGCGGCGGCTATCCCCTGCCCTTCAATGGGGCGTGGAACAATGGTGTGAATAATATCGAGACTTCCGTTAAGTAAACGATATTGAACAAAGGCCGTGCGGCCATCTACTTCCGTTTCAAACAGCTTCTGTTCGGGCTGATGTCTAATTTCATAATCCATAATCTATCAGTTTTTTTTAAATGTATCTTGTCTGATCTATCCACAACAACCGGTTCGTATCATATCCCCGGCGTAATGCGGCGGTCAGTAATAATCTTTTCACATCTTCAGGCAATTGGGGAGTCCGGCTCAATATCCACAAATACTTATCGGAGCTACTGCCTATCAGTGCATAATTGTATCCCTCCCGATCCAATTCGAGTATATAATAATCGGAATAAAACCAAAGGAAGAAAGAGACTTTCAGACGTCCCGGCCTGGCGGTATCGGGAATCTTTGCACGGCCCACAGCTCGCCGGAATTTACTCCTGCCATGTGTATCCCGTTTATATCCGGCATTCAATACACTGATACTACCGTCAGGAGAAAGCTTGTAAGTAGCCGTAACCCCGGACATTCCCCGTTCGAAACGATGATCGTAACGGGCTATCTCATACCAACGTCCCATATACCGGGACACATCAAGACGATCGATCGTACTACGGTCTACTCCTCTGAAAAGCTGTCCGACTGTATTATCGGTAAAATGAAATCCTGCTTCCTCCAATCGTCTCGGGCGTACATATTGTCCGGTAGTAAGGAAAGCGGCACCTTCGCCATACATGATCCGGAAGATAAACCGGGGGGCAATAATCGTGCCCCAGGCATGATAGGCTTTTGCCAGTGCACGGGTAAAAGCAACCTGCGTAATTTGCTGTGGAGCAACAAGATTGAAAACACCTTGCAACGTATCATCTTCTATAAAAAGAGCCATCGCACGGCAAAGATCATCTATACTGATCCACGGAAAAGGTTGTGTGCCGGGACCGATGGCGGCGGCAAACTTCATGTTCAAGGGCCGGAGCATCTGTTCCATTGCTCCGCCGTCCGGAGAAAGTACAAGTCCGAAACGTGCTATGACCAAACGGGTCTGTGGCGGACAACGGCGGGCCTCCTTCTCCCAGGCATAGCAAAGATCGGACAGAAAGCCTTCTCCGCGTGTATTGGTATATTCATCAAAAGTTCCCGCAGAAGGATAATATCCCACGGCAGAAGCCGATATCATCAATCGGGGTTTCTGACGGCCTGCTCCCAGAGCGCGAACAATACGCTGCGTTACCCGTATACGGCTATCATATAACTCATGTTTATATTCCGGCGTCCATCGCTTATTGACAGGAGCACCGGCCAGGTTGATAATGACATCACAATGCGACAATGCCTGTACCAGGTATCCAAGCATCCCTTCCCGGAACATAGGTCTCCCTAACGGAACGACCCGATGTCCCTGTTCAGTAAAAAATGCGGTGAGATGTCTGCCTATAAAGCCACTGGCTCCGGTAATTGCTATATTCATGTGACGTAAACTGTTGTTAATGTATAGTACAAAACGTATTAAAAGCACGAAAAGTTCTTTGAAGCTGCTAAAATGAGTTTATCTTTGCAGAGGAATGACTAACCCGTAACCCATAGCCATATGATTGAAGCGCCCGAAGCCTGCTGCCTGTCAGAACAACTGAACAGAACGGTCAGAGGAAAGAGAATTACCAACGTATTCGCACAGTATACCCCCCATAAATTCGCCTGGTTTTATGGTAATCCGAAAGAATACCCCGAACGGTTGACCGGAAAAACCATCGATAAGATAAATCCCTGCGGCGGTATGATTGAAATCGAAGCCGGTGATATGATGCTTATCCTTACCGATGGTATCAACCTGCGTTACTTTACTCCCGGTGAAAAATTACCGGCCAGGCATCAATTGCTTATCGGATTTGAGGATGAGAGTTGCCTTGTTGCTTCCGTACGGATGTATGGAGGTTTATGGTGTTTTCCGAAAGAAGGATTCAATGCGCCCATAGCGGCTTATTACGAGACAGCCAAGAATAAGCCGCAAGTAATGACGGATGAGTTCTGTGAGTCGTATTTCAGAAAATTAATTTATGCGGATGAAGCACAAAAGAAAACAACAAAAGCTTTTCTGGCAACCGAACAGACCATCCCGGGATTGGGTAACGGAGTGCTACAGGATATCCTGTACAATGCCCGCATTCATCCGAAAACGCGAATCCATTCCTTGTCTGCCGGACAAAAGGAGGAACTCTATCACCAGATAAAATCCACTCTTCAAGAGATGTATAACTTGGGAGGGCGCAGCACAGAGACCGATCTCTTTGGCAAAAGCGGAGGATATATACCGCATCTCTCTAAAAATACATCCGGCACAATCTGTCCTCGTTGCGAAGATATGATAAAGAAAGAAAACTATCTGGGTGGCAGCATTTATTATTGTAGCGGCTGCCAACCGATTCAATAATGCGCACGCCGCATTGAACAATGATTTTATAGAATGAAAGAAAAACGTATTACTCTAATTTTAAGTATTGCTCTGGCAGTCTGCGCCGGAGCCACCATCCCGACCCTTATCAGCAGTATTCCACCTGTCGAACCGTATTCGGTAAAATCTGAAGTGCCCTATTGTGTCACCCCGCCAAGTGTTCCCGAGCAGGCTACTTTTGACGGCGAAACCATTGACTTGCGCCGGTATGACCGCCGTGAACGGATGGACCGGGAAATGATGTCCTTCACCTATATGCACTCTACTACCATGTTGATGTTGAAACGTGCCAACCGGTATTTTCCTATCGTGGAACCGATACTGAAAGCCAATGGCATCCCTGATGACTTCAAGTATCTGATGGTTATCGAGAGTAGCCTTAATCCGATTGCCCGCTCTCCGGCCGGAGCTGCCGGACTATGGCAATTCATGCCGGCTACCGGACGTGAATTCGGTCTGGAAGTGAACGACAATATAGATGAACGCTACAACGTGGAAAAAGCAACTGTTGCCGCCTGCAAATATTTCAAACAGGCTTACGAAAAGTATGGTGACTGGATGGCTGTATCTGCCGCATACAACGCAGGACAAGGACGTATCACCGCACAACTGGATAAACAATTGGCCGACCATGCCATGGATCTTTGGCTGGTAGAAGAAACATCACGCTACATGTTCCGTCTGTTGGCTGCCAAAGAGATATTCAACAATCCGCAACGTTTCGGTTTCCTGTTGAAACGCGAGCACCTCTATCCCCCTATTCCCTATAAAAAAGTGACGATCACCACCGCCATCGAGAATCTGGATGAGTATGCCAAACAAAACGGCATCACTTATGCACAATTGCGTGACGCTAATCCATGGCTGCGCGAACACTCATTAAAAAACAAAACACGCCGTACATACGTTTTACACATACCTACCCGGGAAGGAATGAACTATAACCCCAAGAAAACGATTCCACATAACCCGAAGTGGGTAATTGATTAATAATGGCACATTATTCATTGGCACATTGGCTAATTATTTTATTATTATGAATTTAAGAGAGCACTTCAAACATTTTCTACATAACAAAGAGTTAAAACATAAACTCTACATTATTATTTTCGAATCGGATACTCCGGCAGGAAAGTTGTTCGATGTGGCTCTTATCATCTGTATCACATTAAGTATTCTGCTTGCCATTCTGGAGAGCCTGCAGGGGCTTCCATCCTACCTGACGTTGCCATTCATCATACTTGAATACTTGTTTACAGCTTTCTTTACCTTTGAATATGTAACCCGTATTTATTGCTCTCCACAACCGAAGAAGTATATTTTCAGTTTTTTCGGTATCATTGATTTACTGGCCACACTGCCGTTGTATCTGGCTTTCTTTTTACCGGGAGCAAGATATCTGCTGGTGATCCGGGCGTTCCGTATCATCCGGGTTTTCCGTATATTCAAACTTTTCACTTTTTGGATGGAAGGTGAACGGTTGCTTACTTCACTAAAGGAAAGCAGCAAGAAAATAGCCGTCTTTTTCCTGTTTGTAGTGATACTCGTTGTTTCTATCGGTACCTTAATGTATATGATTGAAGGTACACAGCCCGGCACACAATTCAGCAACATACCCAACAGCATTTATTGGGCTATTGTCACCATGACAACAGTAGGTTATGGCGATATTACACCTGCAACGGCTTTAGGGAAATTCCTCTCTGCCTGTGTAATGCTAATGGGTTATACCATTATAGCAGTGCCCACAGGCATCGTATCCGTATCGATGATGAAAGAATATAAAAAGCTGAAAGATATGCAATGCCCTAATTGCCATAAAGCGGGACATGATGAGAACGCAGCGTACTGTAAATATTGTGGTTTTCCGTTACATAAAGATAGCTTACCCAAAGATAAAAAGTAAATGTCTCTTTATACTTTATGTGTAACGTTATCGTATTTTTCAAAGATACCAATGGGTCCGTTTTTTATAACCGATAAACGAGCGGGCTGCTTTTCTGCGTTGCACTATTTTACGTTCTGCATACTCCACCAACCCAAAAAGAGAGCACCCCACCGCGTAACATAAAATATCTTTCCAATCAAAAGTAGCCCCCAGAACAATCCGCGCAAATCCGTTATTTGACAATTCTAGCCTATCAGCCAACTGAAAATACTGAAGCAGCTCAATGAAACAAGCAAATACAAAGACATAAACGGGTAACCGCCGCAAAGAACGAAGTATGAAAATCCTGATAAAACAACAGATAAGTATCACTACCAATACATCTCCTATATAAGGACGGATAAATGCATCATGAATATATACGCCGATAATAATTTCGATTATCAATATCACAAAAAAGCAGGAAGCATAGATTATTCTTTTTTTCATAAATAAATCAAGTTAGTTAATGACCATACGCTTTAAAGCACGTTTCAATGTAGCCGGAACAATGATGGAATGAAACGGACGAATAAAGAAAAAGTACGTCCGCCCCCAATTATTATGAAACTGCACTAAAGTGGAAACGGTGACCTCTTTTACATTCGCCTCCATAGGACGCACGATTGCAGAAACATAGAACTGCAAATGTTTATCATCCGCCGTAAATACCGCTTCCTCCCTTGTCATATCCGGATGAGCAATTGCGAAATCTGATATTATCTTATGATATTCTGCCACTTCAGGGCCTTTCCCGCCTTTCAGTCCGAATGGTTCCACAAGACAATTACGAAGTTTCATCAAAGCCTCCACCCATTGCGGATAATTTGTAAACATAGTAATGAGTACATCCGCCGGACGAATATCTCTTTCAGCCGTTATCCTACAACAAAAGGTATCGACAAAGTCAACAGAGTCTATACGAGACAGAACAGATGTACTTATCATATTCCCGGCTTTCCGGATTTGTAGTGATTCATTCATAATAAAACTCGATACTTTTATGGAAAAAGAATGGGAGATGAACGTTCTCTGGCGAAGATACGGAATTTAGGCATACATCGGTTATCAAATACTCCAAAATCTACTCTAAACAGTTCCTTTACAATAAAAAGATGCCCGAACTATAAAATATCCCTAAATGGTAGAAGGAATTGAATAACCTCACTTCTGCTTTTCGGTAAGGTATTTCCAGTACCTCACAGGCATGTCTTGCTTATGTTTTCTCGGATTGAGCCTTTCCTTGATTGTAATGGATTTAAAATAGGTCTTCCAAAGCTGTTGAAACAATTTTTCATCTTTATCCATCAAACTTTCATCAAGCATTCCGGTTATCAGATGCGAGGCGTTGCTGTCATCATCAAAAGTAACTTCTTCTACGGTTTTCAAGTCATAATAAAAACCATAACGGCGTTTCATATCATAAATCAACCATTTCTGATCGGCAAAGCGGTCTTTAAAATGTTCGATAGTCAAAGGTAATGCGTTATGCTGCGGTTCAAAGGCTGCAAAGAAAGTACCATCCGCCGCTTTCTGAAAACGGACAAACTGAAACATCCGCAACCGTTCCCAATCCACGCGTTTCCATATTTTAGAGAGTTCCAATACATCCGGATCACCGAAATTCGTTTCAATGGAACGGGGAGCATCGATGGCCTTACGAATATAACGAAACAGTAACATACCGACTTCCGGCAACTCGGAAAGCCAACACCAAGTAATGGCCGAAAGAGCGGAGGCCGAAAGTTTCTTCTGTAATCCGCGCCATACCCGTCCGGCCTTTTCTTCATCAGTGGTTACCGTAAAGAATTCATCGTAAAATAAAGGTAAAGCCTCCCCCTCCGATAATAGCATATCGGGAAAAGATTTGCGAAAGTAAGCATCAAAAACAGCCGTCAGCAAGCCTTCAAAGGTTTTATCATAAACAAATAGGACCATGGGATTGACGATTAGACGATTTACAATTAGACGATTGAAATTACTTATGAATCTCTATATGACCTCAATCGTAAATCGTCAATCGTCTAATCGTAAATATCTTCATTCTTTAAAATTTAATATTAGTTGGTTTTCATCTATTTTCTTTTTAGGCTTCGAAAGTAGTAAGCTACGTACAGCCTGTGGAGTCATTTCGTTGACAGTTTTCATCGGGAGCTCGCTGCACGTGATGAAATACTGTGCTTTCTTCATCACTACTCCTATTTTTTTGAGCTGATAATACCCGAGCTTGGAATATCGGCGGGAAGCAATGATTAACTTTGCCGACTTTACACCGATGCCCGGCACACGAAGAATCAACTCATAATCCGCCCGGTTGATGTCGATCGGAAACTTTTCGGGATGCCGCAATGCCCACGACAATTTAGGATCTATCTCCAGATCGAGATCGGGATATGCATCATCTACAATCTCATCTACTTTAAACTGATAAAAACGCATCAACCAATCTGCCTGATAAAGACGGTTCTCGCGAACCAGAGGCGGTTGCTTCAAAGCCGGCAAACGGGTGTCATAGGTATTGACAGAAACATATCCGGAATAATAAACACGCTTCATCGTGGGGCGCTGGTACAGGGCAGAAGAAAGAAAAAGAATATCCTTATCCGTTTCGGCCGTGGCACCTACAATCATTTGCGTACTCTGTCCTGCCGGTGCAAACCGAGGTGCATGGCGGAATTTCTTCCTCTCTTCACTACTTTCCAATACCCCCTGCTGGATATACAGCATAGGAGCAAACACACTCTTATGATCTTTTTCGGGAGCTAACAGTTTTAGATTTTCTTCTTTGGGTATTTCGACGTTTACACTCAGACGGTCGGCATATCGCCCGGCCTCATTCACCAGTTCACGACTGGCCCCGGGGATACTCTTCAAATGGATATACCCGTTGAACCGATGGACTTCACGCAAGTCCCTGGCAACCCTTACCAGACGCTCCATCGTATAATCGGGATTCCGAACGACTCCCGAACTCAGAAACAATCCCTCGATGTAATTCCGACGATAAAACTCAATCGTCAGATCCACCAATTCGGATACGGA
>NZ_HF991062.1:0-35129 GCF_000432295.1 Bacteroides sp. CAG:189 | reverse complement strand
GAAAGAGTGGCACGCGGCAAGTCATTACTACGCCGGTTGATACAATAGGCGCAATCATAAATGCAATAATTGGTAAGCATGATCTTCAGAAGCGAAATACACCGCCCGTCTTCCGCAAAACTATGGCAAATACCCCATCCGCCTACGGTGTTACCCAACGTCCCCGGCTTGTTGGCACGAACTGTACCACTGGAAGCACAAGATACATCGTATTTGGCAGATTCAGCCAGTATTTTAAGTTTCTCAAGTACGTTCGCATTCATAATCCATATAGTTTTTGCATTTTTTTTATCTCACTTCTCATCACATCACGCAAACTTTGAGGTTCCAATACTTCAATCGTTGCTCCCTTCGAGAACAGTTCTTGAATAAAATCATAAGTATGTGAGATATAAAGTTCAAAATCGGTATATTCCTCCGTCGTTGTTATCTCTTTCTGGCTGGAATGTAAAGGAAGATTACGCAGATAAGGCACCTGCCCGGCAGCAACCCTTAACACGGTACGCTGCGGCGGCAATGTTTCATCCTGAATAATACCGAAACAATCGCGGAAATAATCTTGCGGCGTAAATTTACGGGGAAAGCGGAAATTCTCTTCCCCGACAGACAAACTTTTGATACGATCTAATGAATAAGAGCGGAAAGCATCATAAGACCGGTTGATCCCTATCAGATACCAGCGATGACGGAACAGTTTGAGAAAATAAGGTTCCAAAACTACCTCTTTAGAATGTTCCCACGTATATGCCTGATATTCCAGACGAAGCACATGTCCGGTTCGCATGGCATCTATCACCACATCCATATGCTGTAACCCCAAAGGAGCCTCTTCAAACACGATCCGGTTCTTCATATCCATATTTTCCTGCAGGATACTGTTCAATGAGAAACTGTTGAGCAGCCACATTTTCAGCTTATTTCCCAACATTCCCTCCGCATCGGCTATATAATAGGTATTCGTACGCTTGTCACATTCTATATTAATGTCGAACATCTCTTCGATAGCCTGCCGGTGATTATGAAAAGTGCGCAAGGGAATATCGGTACGCATAGCGTCTCCCGCCCGCCAACGGCGATTGATCTCACTGAATGTGATACGCCCACTACGATAGATAGTATCTACCAACCAGATGAGTCTGTTGAATTGTTGCTTTGCCATACATCTTTTCTTTATTATGCTGCAAAGTAGCACATAGTTTGTGCCAAAAATAAGCATAATAAAAAGAATAAAGCAGTAACCAAACGTTTTTTAATGCATTCCCTTCAGAAACTGTTTTGATTTTTATTCAGAACTAAAAGCCTGTTTAAATTTTCCTCTTAAAAGTTTTTATCAGTTTATTTTGAGTTTATTCTCGGTCTGTCTTCCTTTTAGGAGCCGGTCTATATGACTAAAGGCAAAGTTGCAAACGGGCAAAAAAGAAGGTTGAAGAAGCCCGAAACAAACAAAAAGAGAAATCCTATAAAAATCCAAACCGTTTCTCAGTCTGGCAGCGTGAAATAAATAAAAAAATTCCGTCGGCATTGTCAAAAAGAACAGTTATATTTGTTATATATCATATGAAAGAGATAAAAATAACCGTTATATTCATATTGCTCTTAACGAGCTATTTGCAAGTGATGAATGCACAAAATGTGCAGAGTAATAATCTTAAAAAACAGGAGAACCAAAAAATGAAAGATCAAAGTGAAATATACTTCGCCGGGGGATGCTTTTGGGGGACAGAGCATTTTCTGAAACAGATCGGAGGTGTTGAGAGCACCTTAGTGGGTTATGCCAACGGAAATATCGCAAATCCTACTTATGAACAAGTATGCAGTGGAAATACCAATTTTGCCGAAACGGTGAAAGTGACCTACGATCCCCGTAAGGTAAGACTTCCCCTGTTGATAGACCTCTATTTCAAAACCATAGACCCGACCAGCGTCAACCGTCAGGGAAATGACCACGGATCACAATACAGGACCGGTATTTACTATACAGACCCGGCGGATCTTCCTGTCATACAATCAGCAGTAAAGACCTTGGCCGAGAAGTATTCCAAACCTCTCGCCGTAGAAATCAAACCCCTCGCCAATTTCTATAAAGCGGAAGATTACCATCAGGACTATCTGGATAAACATCCGGGAGGATATTGTCACATCGACCCATCCCTGTTCGATCTGGCCAAAAAAGCAAACAGCCCTAAAACAACAGCTAACCCCATTTACAAAAAACAGGATGAAGCCACACTACGTTCTACCCTTACCAGCGAGCAATATGCCGTAACGCAAAAGAACGCCACCGAACCGGCTTTCCGTAATGAATACTGGAACGAAAAACGCCCGGGCATTTATGTAGACATCACAACCGGAGAACCTTTGTTCGCTTCTACCGATAAATTCGACTCGGGATGCGGCTGGCCCAGCTTCACCAAACCGATAGAGAAATCGCTGATTGAAGAAAACATAGACACTTCTCACGGTATGAGACGTGTGGAAGTCCGCAGTAAAACGGGAGACGCTCATTTAGGACATGTATTCACGGACGGTCCTGCGGACAAAGGCGGATTACGTTACTGCATCAACAGTGCTTCTCTCCGCTTCATCCCCAAAGAAAAAATGCAAGAAGAGGGATACGGTGAGTATTTGAAGCTATTGCCTTAAAGCAAGCCTTATTAAAAAAGAAAAAGCCAGTCCTCACATGGACCGGCTTTTGCATTTCTTCGTATACAGCTAATTATTTTTTAGACTCTTCCAAAGATACTTTACGGAATTCTTTCATTGCTTTTTCAATTTCCAATGAAGCTTTACGAGCACGGGTTCCTGCTGCTTTGTTACCGTTCTCGATTTGTGCATTTGCATCTTTGTTAAAGTCAGCTACAAGAGCTGCGATTTTTTCTACTAATTCTTTCATGATCCTTTTTATTTTCTTCGTTAATAATGATTGGCAAAAATACATTCTTTCCCGAAATAAACGCATAAAAACAATCTTTTTTTTGAATTAATCTGCTAAAATAACGCTAAAAAAGGCGGTTTATGCTTTTTTCTTTACCTTTGCAATCATGAAACCACTTACAGATACCGAATACATACATACTTTAATAGCTGAAGGCGAACATCAGCAACAGGATTTTAAATTTGAAATTTCGGATGCCCGCAAGATAGCCCGCACCTTGTCGGCCTTTTCCAATACCGATGGGGGCCGTTTGCTCATCGGCGTAAAAGACAATGGAAAAATAGCCGGTGTACGCTCGGAAGAAGAGAAATACATGATAGAAGCGGCCGCCCAACTCTATTGCCTGCCGGAGGTGCATTATACCATGCAAACATTTCATGTTGAAGGACGCAATGTATTAATCGTTCAAATAGATAAAAGTGATAAAAAGCCGGTGTATGCCAAAGATGAAACCGGGAAACCACTGGCTTATATCCGTATTAAGGATGAGAACATCCTGGCGACTCCCATACACCTCCGCGTGTGGCAACAGAGTGGCAGCCCGGCAGGAGAATTGATACAATATACCGAACGGGAGCAACTGCTTCTCGACTTGCTTGAAAAGAATTGTTCGCTTTCATTGAACCGGTATTGCCGCCAAGCTAAAATTTCACGTCGGGCTGCCGAACATTTGCTGGCCAAGTTTATCCGGTTCGATATCGTGGAGCCGGTATTCGAAAATCATAAGTTCTATTTCAGGCTGAAATGAAGCCTCTCCCCAACCCTCTCCGTAGGAGAGGGGGCTGAGTTAGTCTTGTGACAATTTTACAGTAAGCTGTGTACCAAGTATACTATTGATTGGCTGAGTTAGTCTAAATAAGAGTATCTATCTGCCCCCTCTCCTCCGGAGAGGGCTGGGGAGAGGCCTCTTTTTTATCAGAAATGAATATAACATAAATTGCAGAATACGAATAGTTGGTGTAAATCAACTTATTTAGTACTTTTGCAACCGGAATACGAAATTTATAATCTTAAAATTGTAATTCATACATATATGGGCATATTTGCTGACTTATTCAAGAAAAAAACCGATGCCAACGGAAAGGCGGTAGGTAATGTAGAAGATTTCGTGTCACTGACACGCGTATATTTCCAATCGGTAATTGCCGTAAATCTCGGTATCACCAATATCCGCTTCCTGCCGGATGTAGCGCAATTCAAACGTCTGTTTAAGATACCGACCCAGGGCGGCAAACTGGGATTGGGCGAAAAAAGCGCTGCCCGCAAAATGTTGATGGAAGATTATGGTATCAATGAGTCATTCTTCAAAGAGATAGATGCTTCCATTAAGAAAAACTGCCGTACACAGAACGATATACAGGCTTACCTGTTTATGTATCAGGGATTTTCCAACGATTTGATGATGCTGATGGGTAACCTCATGCAATGGAAATTCCGTATGCCGTCGATATTCAAAAAGACACTGCGCGGAATGACAGCAAAGACTGTGCACGATGTATGTACAAAAACCGTATGGAAAGCAGACGATGTACACAAAACCGCAATGGCCGTACGTCAATATAAAGAAAGGCTCGGCTATTCCGAAGAATGGATGACAGAATACGTTTATAACATCGTTTTGCTGGCCAAAAAAGAGCCCAAGCATAAAAATGAAGATACAAAAGCATAAATGTAACCCAGAGTGTTAGAAAATAAAAAATAACTGTAAAATAACGTGGTGACATAAAAGCGGAGGAGAAATTCCTCCGCTTTTTTTATTATATTTATAAGCAAATAACATGCCAATTTAACAATTGTAAAAAATAATAGCTTATGAAACAAAAGAAAATGCTAACTCTCACCCTTTCTCAACTTAAACAACTATACCAACAAGAGCTACCGGAACTTTACCAACTGGCTAATGAAACCACTAACGAAACGGACTTCAAAAACAACCTCGATAAATTCCTGTCTCTCCATCCACAAGCAGAAAGCAATACGGGTAAGCAAATTCGACTCCTTATCAATTACGACGGAAGAAGTATTCACGAACTTTCAACAGAACAAGACATGCCGGTGCAAACCTTTTCATTACTCCACCGATTCCTTACCGGAAATCTGGAAAACACCGACATGGCCACAGATTTATTCATCGACCTGTTCTACCTGTTCAAAAGACTTGAAATGACGGAAATCCCCCTCCCCTCTCCGCAACGGATAAAGAGCCGTACCGAACGCTGGCCTACGGGACTGAACGAGGAAGTGATGGAGATCCGTGCCCAAAACAAGGAACGGATACTGCACATACTGATCCAGAAGATTGAAAACAGAAAATCCGGTTCTACCCGTTTCCGGTTTGACGAAGGACTCAGTTATGACGAAAAATATCAGCTCGTCAGCCAATGGTGGAATGATTTTCGTTTTCACCTGTCGATGGCAGTAAAAAGCCCCACTGAACTGAATCGCTTTTTGGGGAATTCTCTTTCCAGCGAAACGATGTATTTGCTGTCGCGCGCACGCAAAAAGGGTATGCCTTTCTTCGCTACCCCTTACTATCTTTCACTGCTCGACATCACCGGTGACGGATATAATGACGATGCCATCCGCAGCTATATCCTCTATTCTCCCCGCTTGGTAGAGACATATGGCAACATTCGCGCCTGGGAACGGGAAGATATCGTAGAACCCGGAAAGCCGAATGCTGCCGGTTGGCTATTGCCGGACGGGCACAGTCTTCTTGCTTCCGGCGGGGGGCACACACCCCCCCCCGCCGTTACCCGGAAGTGGCTATTTTGATACCAGACACGATGGGACGTGCCTGCGGCGGACTTTGTGCCTCCTGCCAACGTATGTACGACTTTCAAAGCGAACGTCTCAACTTCGAATTCGAAGCGTTGCGTCCCAAAGAGAGTTGGGACAAAAAATTACGCCGCCTGATGGGGTACTTTGAGGAAGACACCCAATTGCGTGACATACTGATTACCGGAGGGGATGCCCTGATGAGCCAAAACAAAACATTGCGAACGATACTGGAAGCCGTCTACCGAATGGCCGCCCGCAAGCGAAAAGCCAACCTCGAACGACCGGAAGGAGAAAAATATGCCGAATTGCAACGGGTACGTCTCGGCTCCCGCCTGCCAGCCTATCTGCCCATGCGCATCAATGACGAATTAGTAGAGATTCTCCGGGAGTTTAAAGAAAAAGCGTCTGCCATCGGAGTGAAGCAGTTCATCATCCAAACCCATTTCCAGACACCACTGGAAGTTACCCCCGAAGCACGGGATGCCATCAGCAAGATACTTTCTGCCGGCTGGCTGATTACAAACCAATTGGTCTATACCGTAGCAGCTTCCCGACGGGGGCATACGACCCGGTTGCGCCAAGTGCTCAATTCATTGGGAGTGGTGTGCTACTACACTTTCTCAGTAAAAGGTTTCAATGAAAACTATGCGGTGTTCACTCCCAACAGCCGTTCTCTGCAGGAACAACATGAAGAAAAGATATACGGACAACTCACCTCCGAGCAGGCTGCCGAGTTATATACCCTGCTCGAAAATGGAGAAGACACGGCTACCCGTATCCGCCGTTTTATGAGAAAGCACCACCTGCCATTCCTCGCTACCGACCGAAGCGTACTCAATCTGCCTGCCATTGGCAAAAGCATGACATTCAACCTGATAGGTATCACAGAAGACGGTAAGCGTATCCTTCGCTTCGATCATGACGGAACACGCCGCCACAGCCCCATTATCGATAAAATGGGACAGATCTATATCGTAGAAAATAAATCGCTCGCCGCTTATCTCCGGCAATTAGGAAAAATGGGAGAAGATCCGGAAGATTATGCCACTATCTGGACGTATACGGAAGGCAAAACGGAACCACGGTTCAGCTTATACGAATATCCGGAATTCGACTTCCGAATCACGGACAAGATGAGCAATCTGGAGATTGGATAATATACGATAATACTGCTTATGCATACCGGTGATCGTAAGCAGGGTACTTACCTCCGCTAAGCACCGTCCATACCGCCTGTATACACCGTGCTTAGCGCTCTTAAGTACCGTTCTGAGGAAAGCTTTGCACGGTGCACAAAAACCGGGGTATTCCCTCACTCTATATGCCCGTTTTCAACCACTTTTCACCAATTACGGCCGGTATCCCACCAAAGTCTTGTTCCGGCATTATCTTCTCCTCCCAAGGCATCGACCAATGCACGGTATTGGCTTTCGTTTTCTGTGATCAACGAACCGGGAAAATTCAAGCGACGAATCATAGTCTCCGTATCGATACAACCGTTCTTGCTATTATTAAACCGCACCGGGAAAAGACGCGGATAGCCCGTACGACGCTGTTCGGCCCATGCTTCACAACCCTCGGGAAAGATAGCCAGCCACTTCTGAGTTATGATCTTCTCCAGTTTCACCTCGTCATCGGCCTCCTCTATCCAGCGTGGGGATACCAGACAACGGGCTTCTATATTATTCTCGGGATCATAGACATCTATAAAGTCAGAGGCCACTTTATCGCTGTTGAGATATTCATCCACTTGGGTAACATTGTGTTGCTGAAAAGAGACAGTTACCCCGTTCTCATAACAATCACTCTCCTCTTCCGAAGTCCAACCACGTAAAGCAGCTTCCGCACGGAGAAACCAGACTTCTGCCGCAGTCATCAGAACGGCATCCGTAGCCTGAGTGACAGTAAGCTTCGACAAGACATTGTAACGGTTGTGAGCAAAGCAAGTGCCTTGACGAATCCCTCTGTATTCTTGTTTCAACTCATCAGCCGAACAGTGTGTAAAATAGGATTTCCTCCGGGGATCATCGTAACCATTCATGATAGATTCCATCGAAGCACTCATATACGTTTCTTTCCATACAAGGTTCAACTCGCCAAGCGGATTGCTATAACCGCTCTGAGTGGAGACAGCAGCCTGCTCATCAGAGGTTTCAAAAACACCGTACGAATTTTCGAATGCCTTCACAAATTCCATGCGCGCCTTATCAGGAGATACCACCGCCAAACGCATGGCAAGCCGCATTCGCAGAGAATTGGCAAACTTAATCCAGGAGGAATATTCGCCATCCAGCAAAATGTCGAAACGCGCAAATTCGGAAGCGTCCGGTTTCCGCTCTATATAATCGGCCAATGCCGTTACTGCCGTATCCAGTTCAAGAAAAAACTCATTGTATACTTTCT
This sequence comes from Bacteroides sp. CAG:189, assembly GCF_000432295.1. Taxonomy (NCBI): domain Bacteria; kingdom Pseudomonadati; phylum Bacteroidota; class Bacteroidia; order Bacteroidales; family Bacteroidaceae; genus Bacteroides; species Bacteroides sp. CAG:189. The sequence continues at coordinate 27,010 of NZ_HF991062.1, read as the reverse complement.
CCTGGCTATCCGGCAGATATTCCCCTTTAGGATCGGCAAAATTGGTGTACACAATCGGGCCGTAATAATCGGTCACACGGTGCATGACCGCCACCTTCAATATTTTCGTTATACCGAAAAAAGCCGGTTGCCCGGTACGGGTAAATTGTTCCGACTGGTAGATCTGAGGGAAAACATAAGCATACGTATGTCCCCACATCGCACTGTTCCAACCATCTTGCAGATTATAATCCGAGTTATGGCTACCCCCATTCAGTGGTTTGGCATCGTGCATATATCCGCTAAACATATCCGCGTTCAGATTTTGTATCAGTTGGAAAGGCCAGTTTTTCCCTTTACCGTAATCATAATTAAAATAAATGCCCTGCTGGATAATTCCCAAACGGATGCCATGATCGTTATTATCCACTTTCAGGTCTTCATCCGTAATGCCGGCCAAATCGGTATTGAACTCTCTAAAACCGGAAGTACAGGAAACAAAGAAACCGCCCAGCACTATAAATAAAAATACCATGTCCTTTTTCATCTATCCACCCTCCGTTTTAAAAGTCACACTTAATACTGAATCCCAAGCTACGCGTAGTGGGCATTCCATAAACATCGATCCCTTGATTGTCATTTCCGGTAGAGAGTACCAGATCCGGATCAAAAGGCGCTTTCTTATAGAAAAAGAAAAGATTGCGCCCCACAAAAGAGAGCTGTATTTCATGAAAGATCTTCATCTGTTGTATCCAGTTTGCCGGCAAGCGATAACTCAACGAAAGCTCCCGCAAACGAATATTCGTGGCATCATACATATAATATTCCGTCACACCGGCACGTCCGCCGACTACATTCTTATAAAACCTCTTCACATCCTCTATACGACGGCCTTCCAAAAGGACATATCCGGCATCCCGGGCATCGGCCGTGGCTTTGGATACCCCATACATATCCATATCCGCCTGTGTCTGCGAAAGAATATCTCCGCCATACCGCCAATCGATCAGACAGTAAAGACTGATTCCTTTATAAGAAAGAGTATGGCTCCACCCCATAGAGAAAACCGGATTGGCATTTCCCACTTTTACCGTATTCCCGTCACCCTCCACCCGCGGCAGGCCTTTGTTGTCTCCGTCGGTTTCATAAACGATATTTCCCCCTGCATCACGCACGAATGCCTTCCCGTAAATATCACCGATGGAACCACCTTCCACCAACTTCATGGCATAACTCGATGAAAAGCTGGTAGGCCCGTACACAAACTCTTTCAATTTCTCATGCAATTCGATAATTTTATTCTTATTGGACGAAAAGTTCAATGTAGTTTTCCACATAAAATCCCTGTTCATCACCGGAGCAGCATCCAATGTCAACTCCCATCCTTCGTTCTGTATATTGCCGGCATTGACATAGCGGTATGCAAACCGATCACCGGAAAGAGCCGGCAACTTGAAGAACTGGTTACGGGTATTCGTGCGATAATAAGTGGCATTGATGCCTAAACGGCTTTGCAGAAAACGCCATTCCGTCCCCACTTCTACAGAATAAGTCATTTCCGGTCTCATCTCCTCAAAAGGAGCGGCATCATTTGCCTGTATTCCTCCACCGGCCACTACATGCGAAACAGAATTGGTGATAAACAAAGGAATATCATTCCCCACCTTACTGTATGCCCCACGCAATTTTCCAAAAGAGATCCATTCGGGTAAAGCCATCCATTTGTTGAAAATAAAAGAAGCACCGACCGAAGGATAAAAAAAGCCGCTCTTCTCATGTTTCGTAAAAGCAAGCGTCGAAGCCCAGTCATTACGGGCCGTCACGTCGATAAAGACGCTTTCCTTATATCCCAATTGTGCCGTGGCAAATACAGATTGCAGTTGTCTGTGTGCATCGATCCTCTGATCAAGCACGGCAGCACTGTTCATCAGGATATTGGCCAAAGTAAAGACATTGGGGTATTTCAATGAGGCCGTTTTTGAATCATAACGGGTGGAATTCACCACCTTATCATTGATGCTGCCACCGATAGCGGCATCCAACGAAAAATCATTCCACTGTTTCTTTACAGTGGCCATCACATCGCCATAAAGCAATATTTCCTGATAATCCATCTCAAGATACCGCCCGTTCACACCTGCCAAAGCCGGAGCGGTAGACGCATAAAACTTCTGCCGTAACTTATCACCTATATAATCCATATTACCGCGTGCCTGAATGTCCAGCCAATCGGTTACTTTCACCCGCGCCGATAAAGAGGCGATCACCCGTGCACGGGTATCCTTGCTCTGAATCCGGTTTACAATCCAGTAAGGATTCTGCTCGAAATCGTCAGAAGGCGCATGCCAGTTCTGCACATTCAACTTACGGTCTTCATCGTACACCTCAAAATTATCGCGATAATAAGAAAGGTCTTCACCACGCGGAAAACGATATAATCCCACAAGCGGATTCATATAAAATCCTCCCGGAACCGGTTTGTTTTCCACTACCTGCCGCATGATATTTACATTTCCATCGAGTTTCAAACGGCCGTTGAACAGTACGGAAGTCTCCCGCAAATTCAAATTATGCTTCGATAACCGGTTTTTATCGACAATACCCCGCCCGGTAGTATTGGCATAAGAAAAATAATTTTGCAGTTTCTCATTCCCATGACTCACAGAAAGGGAAGTAATAGAGGTAAAACCGGTACGAAAGAAATCATTCAGATGATCTTGTTCAGGCAATGCTTCCTGTGCTCCCCAACTATCCACACCATCACTAACGCCATAGCGATTCTGCATTTCGGGAAGACTGAAAGCCTTATCAATAGTCAGACTGGTAGAAAAAGAGATTTTATGTGCGCCCGTACTCCCCTTTTTGGTAGTTATCAGAATCACGCCATTGGCCGCTTGACTTCCATACAAAGCTGCTGCCGGTGCACCTTTCAATACAGTAATGCTCTCCACATCTTCCGGATTCAAGTTGGAAATGCCATCCCCCCCGTCACGATTGCCCGCATCAGCAGTCCCGCCAATAGCCGAATAGGCCTGTTCGGAAGTGGAATTCAGCATCGGCACTCCGTCTATCACATACAGTGGCTGATTATCACTGACCACCGAACGGATGCCACGAATGCTGACCTTAGCCGAAGCCCCCGGACCGGAAGAGTTTTTACTTACCTGCATACCCGCCGCCTTTCCGGCCAAAGCAGTAATCATATTCGTCTCTTTTACCCGGTTCAGCTCATCACTCTTCAACTGCATGGCCGAATAAGACAAAGATGAAGCCTTCTTTTCAATGCCCAATGCAGTCACAATCACGTCATCGAGCATCACCGCATCTTCTTGCAATACGATCTTGAAATCCGTTTTTCCAGATACGGGAACCTCTACGCTTTCATATCCTAAAAAAGAGACCACCAAAGTAGCATCCGGATTTACGAGCAAAAGAAATTCACCGTTCACATTGGCCACTGTTCCTTCCGATTCTCCTTTTACCTTAATAGTAGCACCAACCAAAACATCACCTTTGGAGTCGTATACCGTCCCGCTTATCTTTTTTTTTGAAGAAAACTGATCATGATGGCCATCATGTTCTACATTAACGGCATAACCGACTGTTGTACAAACAGAAAAGAGGAATGTCAAAAAAAAACAGATAAGTATTCTCGCACTAACTAACATGTTCATTAATATCAATTTGTATATAGACAAATATACATAATAAAATCTAAAAAGAGGTTATCCCAATATCATTTTGATGAAAGAGTTCGCCAAAACGCGTATTATCACTATTTTTGTTGCAAATAAAACGATGAAAATGGAAATAGAAATAGAGAATCATCCCTTGCAACCTTTTCTTCCGGTAAAAGCCCGGTTATTAATGCTTGGAAGTTTTCCACCACAAAAAAAGCGGTGGTCTATGGATTTTTATTACCCAAATCTAAATAACGATATGTGGAGAATCACCGGAATCCTATTCTTTAACAACAAGGATTATTTCTTGAATGAATCGAAAAAAGCCTTTTGCAGAGAGCGCATCACCGACTTTCTTAATGAGAAAGGGATTGCACTTTTTGATACGGCTTCTGCCATACGCCGCCTGCAAGATAATGCTTCCGACAAATTCTTGGAAGTTGTGCAACCTACCGATATCCGCGCACTGCTCCTGCAACTTCCGGAATGCAAAGCGATCGTCACTACCGGCCAGAAAGCCACGGACACCCTCCGTACGCAATTCAGTATAGAAGAACCGAAAGTGGGTGATTTCTCCGAATTTTTATTCGAAAACCGCCCGATGCGTTTATACCGTATGCCATCTTCCTCACGTGCCTACCCTTTGGCACTGGACAAAAAAGCTGCCGCCTATCGCATCATGTATCAGGATTTACAAATGCTTTAATCAATTATATATAGGAAACCTATGAAACCGATCTTTTTGCAATACCCCGCATGCAGTACTTGCCAAAAGGCAAAAAAATGGCTGACAGAGAACAACATTGAGTATACCAACCGGCTCATTGTGGAAGATAATCCCACAATAGAAGAATTAAAGGCCTGGATTCCCCTTAGCGGATTGCCGGTAAGAAAGTTTTTCAATACCAGTGGATTGGTATATAAAGAGCTGAATCTCAAAGACAAGCTACCTACCATGAGCGAAGAAGAGCAAATCGCCTTATTGGCCACCAACGGTAAATTGGTGAAACGTCCGTTGGTAGTCACCAATAATTTTGTACTGGTAGGTTTCAAACCTGCCGAGTGGGAAAAGCTAAAATAGTTGAAAACTTCTTTGTAGAAGCGCTTGCAGATTCAAAAGTTTATTCTACCTTTGCACCCGCAAACACGGGAGTAGCTCAGTTGGTAGAGCACCGGTCTCCAAAACCGGGTGTCGGGAGTTCGAGCCTCTCCTCCCGTGCAAGATTTCAATAGCTGTGAGTTAATAACTTGCAGCTATTTTTCGTTTAAAGGTCGGACAATAGCTAAAACAGCCCATTCATTCTCCTAAAATTGAATCTCCAAAGTCACTTCTCCCCCTCCGACAGTCCATTGCGGACCTTCCTGCACAAGACGTATCGCTTCTTTATCAACGGAAGGACATAAACTTCCCTGTACCTTTATATCGATAGGACGCCCCTCGTCATTCACATAAAAAGTCAGTATCACTTTCCCCTTTACCCGCTCACATTCTTTATCTGTCGGGCGGTTCAGATTCTTTTTCAAATATCTCCGATAAGCCCTTTCCCCGATTACCGGACGAGGCATCGTCAATTGTTCTACGGTTACTGCCGCCCCAGTCAGATTCGCTTTCCGCTGAGTCCCGTACCCTACTACTACCACTTCATCCAATTCTCTACTGTCTTCATTCATGGCAATCAGCATCTCCTTACTTGTATCGGCTGGAAGAATAACCGGTTCATAGCCTATATAATTGACCGTAATCTCTTTTCCGTCATTCATCGGCAAAGTAAAATTACCATTCACATCCGATACAGTTCCATTATTAGTACCTCTTACAGTGACGGTGGCTCCCACAATAGGCTCTCCAACCTTATCAATGACACGCCCTTTCACTCCGTTTACTTTTATCCCGCTTACCATTCCGCTCAGTTGCTTTGCAATGCCATTATTGGTAACGTCAGACAGAGCGGTACTAACCGGTTTGGCAGCTACCGAATCCACTTCAACAACATCAGCCATTACACTCATCCCTGCTTCATCGGCAATTTCTTCCCGCATCTTTGCAGAAGCTGCCTTTGATAGTTGCCGTTCCCGACTGGCAAACACCTTCACCGAATCTCCCCGGACAGTTCCAGCCAATTTTCCCTTTTCTTCCGGATGTACCGATTTTGCTAAAGGTAACTGAGGTGTTTGAGGCACAACCTGCAACACGGTATCCCGTTGCAAGGCTTCCAATGTCATAAAAACATCTTCCGGTAGCCTATTTTTCTGATATATGAAATAGCTGCTCAAACAAACACCTATCAATAAGCTCGCCGCTACACTCCACACAACAGCATGATTCCGTTTTCCCTTTGCTTTTCCCCTGATCCGGCGACGTAAAATCTCTATCTGATACTCCTGGTTCTCCCCTACGCTGTCATAACCATCCATAGCATCGGCAAGAAAAGGATCACGCATCGCCTCTTTCTGCAAGCGATGAGCCTCTTTCCCCTTTCGAGTTCCTCGTATGTAGTCTAATAGCTTCATTGGATCTGATTCTTTATGCAAATCTTTAAATTTCTTTTCCCGTTCTGAATATAACTTTTCACATGGTTCAGTGTTAAACCTGCCTGCTCCGCAATATCGGCATATGACATCTCTTCCATAAAAAATTGCGTAATGCTGATACGCTGAAGTTCTGGCAGTTTTTCAAGACAATGCTTCAAGGCATTCAATTGTTCTTCCGAATGATCCTCCTCAGATAACAGATGCAAAAATTCATCGGATTCCATAATATTAATCGTATAATCAAGCGGAATTTCCTTATTGTCTTTCCTTAATATCTGCAGACAATGATTTTTAGCTACCCGGTACAACCACGTTTTGAAAACTTTTATCTGATAATTGGATACTTTGGAAAGCAGTTCTTCAAAAAGTTGCATGACTGCGTCCTGTGCACGAGCCTCATCACTCAGATATTTAAGACAAAGTCCGTACAGCAACGGAATATAGCGGTTGTATAATTCACCGAAATATTCTGTTTTACCCGAATCGGTATACTGCTGTAACAGTTCTTCATCAGTCAACTTTGATATGTTTTTCTTGAAAAACAAAAATTCTTTTTAGGCAAAGTTAAAAAAAACAAGTAAACATCAAGTCATATCGGAAAATTAAAAATAGACCCAAAGTATCCAAGTATAACCAATCGGTCTAACAAGAAAGCATTCATACACATAACACACTAATAATCAGTCATTATCAAAATATATACTTTTATGTAGCATGAATATATACTTTTACCCAACAAGAATATACACTCTTACATGACAAGAATATATCTTTTTGCAATCACATAAAAACGAAGCAACTCTCCGACATTACAAGAAAATACCCCCGTCAAGCTGAGAACATACAGCTTTTCGGGGGTATACTGCCAAAGGCCTTCTATTTACCAGTTTGTTATCCTTTTACCAAACAATTACCTTTTTCGTTATCATCTCATCCGTCAACATTATTTTTACCAAATAGATTCCTTTCGACAATTCAATAACCATATCATTCAATAAAACCGACTCCGAATATACATTTCCTCCGTCCATTGAATAAACATTAACCACACCTTTCAAATCACACTTGCCGACAATACGTATCGCATTTTCTTCACTTATTATTTTTACAGGAGCTACCGCCGGCTCTTTATCAATACCGGTTCCTGAGCCAAACATGGCAAACGGACCACCCACTTTTGCATTATCGACCGCCTGCACTCCCCATGTATAATCACCGGTCAATCCTGTCACTTTATATAACACCCTCTTGCTGATCAATCCGGAAACTTCAGACACTTTCAAACGTCCGGTAGCAATATCGGCAGGAACCGTCATTCGGACAACGTCTCCTTGCTTGATATACAAATTATATTTCAAAGCATTGGCCGAAGTCTGATCATCTTCCGGAGCATCCCATGAAAACATGGCAATACCATTGGCACCCGGAGTCACTTTCAAATTCTTAGGTGCACCGGGAGCTTTATTAGACGCGACTCCTTCTCCCAAAACATTCTTCATCAAACGGGTATGCGATCCTCCTGCATCACCATAACCTACCAAACACGCATCCAAATTGCCATCATTATCAAAATCCACAAGATTGGCAGTCCCTCCTCTCTGTGCTGCCACACCGGCATACACAAGTGGAGAAGCTATGAACATAGGAGCACCAAGCATACCTCCATTATTCAAATAAACAACATCATTCTCACTCGTCGCATTCATATAAAGAATATCACTAAAGCCGTCATTGTTAACATCACCGGCATCAATGGAAAGCTCCTGCCTGTTATTTGGTAATCCCGTCGTAGCAGCATCGTACTTAGTGAATCCTCCTGCTGAATTAAGATATAAATCGCCACGCCAGTTCCAGCTCACATTCTCATCCCATCTGACTCCGGGAACAACAAAATCAAGCTTTCCATCATTATTATAATCAAGCCAGGCCGGATTTCCTTCTTCTATACCCGCAAATTCAATAGGCTCGGCAAAAGTTCCGTCTCCATTATTTTTATAAACCGCCCCGTTATAACTGCCATGATAACCATAATCGGCATCGTATTTATCAGCATTTATTCCCTCACCCGAAACAATAAGATCCAAAAAACCATCACCGTCATAATCACCCCAAGCTGCACCACCGCCCGATAATTGTATAAACGGCTTAGCTTCACTACCCAGTTTGTTTTTCACCGGTTTATCGATACGTTCGAAGTTCTGTCCATTCACATTTCTGTACAAATATGCTATTCCTGTATTTTTATCTCCTCCATTTGTACGCCCTTGAATATACAGATCGGTCCAACCATCCCCATCATAGTCCGCAGCTACTACATATCGGGTAGAGCGATTCCCATCACCATTATTGATTAAAGGAAACAAGCCGGTAAATACCTCTTCAAAGCCGGCATCTCCTCCTTTATTTTTCCACAGACCCGAGTACAGTTCTCCATTACTTTTCTTCCCCGCCAAAAATAAATCCAGATTTCCATCATTATTATAGTCAAACCAAGTGGCATTGGATGTTCTCAGATCCGGAAAATTATGTTCCACTTTCTCAAATTGCCGGCCATTTTTATTTTTATAAAGCAGTGTCTTTTCTCCCTGTGAAGTCACACCAGACACGATCAAATCCAAAAAGCCATCATTGTCATAATCCCCCCATGCAGCAGCAGCTTCATAAATTAGAGGAATATTTTCTGTTCCGTCATCTACTACAACCGGATTCAATATCTCAGAGAAAGAGACATTTTTCACCTGAGCAAAAGCAGAAGTACAAACAAATCCGGCTAATACAAATGTATACTTAAAGATTTCTATATTTTTCATAATATATCCGATTTTCATTAATAGATAAAAGTCGTTGAAGCCAATGCAGGCGCCGTTTTCACGGAAACTACATATATTCCTTTATTAAAGTCTGATAAGTTTATTCGTTCGGAATAAACATCGTCATTATATTTCCGGGCAAATAATGTTTGCCCGGTGATATCATTTATCCTTACAGCCTCTATCCTCTTTTCCGTCTTGATATGGAGCGTATCCGTCTCTTTCTCAACATAAACAATAAGAGGATTTTCTTGTTTCACTTCTGTAATTCCCGAACCGGAAGCATGAAGCAGCCGGATGGCAAATCCTCCTCCTTTAGCCATCGGAATGGAGAGTTTAGTATCTTTTGTGATTTCCATTCTTTCGCATACATATTGTTTAGGTTGCTCTCCCGATGCAGAAGTATCTTTAAAAATATCAGCCAGATAAGAAACGCCAGCTTCCAAGAAGCCGAAATCGACTTCCAGCGTTCTCGCAGTCCAGTCAGTCATGCCACCTACATACCAATCTTTTCCTTTCTGTTTCGCCACCAAAATATAATCTCCTAATTTAGCATCCAATGGAACTGTTTTGTCCCACACCACAGGTACAGTCGACAGAAAACTTAGTATATCCGGATATTTATTGTATTCGGTCGGAGAATCACACAAATAACCTATCCACTGATCATAAATCACATACATCGACAGTTCGTGTGCTCTGGTTCCCATACTCATCGGTGGAGTATCATCCTTATCAATCGGCTGGAATTCTTCTTGAGTTACATTTCTCATAGAACCTGGAGTATAATCTTCAGGACCGACCAACGAACGTATAAAAGGAAATTGTGTATGATATTCCGGTGTCAAAGTTTTTTCCCAGAAATTACATTCTGCACCACGAACAGCCTCAAAATTCAATATATTAGGAAAAGTACGATTTATTCCGGCAGGAACCGGACAACCATGAAACAATGCCACCATTTGGTGATTTGCCAAGCGTTGTGCAAAATCCCGTCCCCAACGCATAGCAATCTGATCATTACGTTCGAAAAAGTCAATCTTTGCCCCAGACACACCATAATCTTTCATCTTCTTAATCCAGTCTTCCGGATTTTCTCTAACACAACTCGCCCATGTCCAAACGATAATTTTCACATTCTTCTGTTTAGCATAAAGACACAAAGTACGTATGTAGCTCTCGGACCAACCCGCATCAAGTGTCATATATTCAATTCCATGTTGAGATGCCCAATCAACATAATACTTATATAACTGGAACGACAGATTATTATTTCCCGATGGGAAATCCACTCCCTCTAAAACTGCTTTATGCCACCATTCCCAAGCACTCTTACCAGGTTGAATCCACGAAGTATCGGTAAGACGGCACGGTTCCGCCAACATATACACCAATTCATTATTCAGTAAAGATTTATCATCATCAGAAACAATAATAACCCTCCAAGGGAAAGTACGGTTTCCTTCTGTTTTTGCAATATAATTTTCTCTTGAAATAACCAAATGGTTCGAATACCAATAATTAGGGTTCGAAGGATCTTCATCCATTACCTCTTTAGGATATTGGGCCCATTTTCCACGCATAGAATTCGGACCGTTTTGTTCCATATATAACCCCGGATAATCATATGTATCGGATTCTGTCACTACTATTTTATAAGAAGTGTCAGGATGAGAAAACAATACCGGAGAAACAGAGAAACGGTTATTGGTTATCTCTGTGGGAGCATTATAAATTTTATAGAGTCTTTCGAAGTTCCGGTATCCTTGATGAATCTGATGTACCTTTCCTTCTTGATCTTTTTCCCCAGAATAATTAGTATCACATTCCGGAAAATAAACTGTCGGAGTGAAAGTGAAATTAAATACGGCATCTTCGCTATTTATGATAATTTCTCCGCCCAACCGTGTGATAAACCGATAAGCTATGCCTTCATCGTAGGCCCTCACCAGAAGATCATAATCTTCCGTGAAAGAGATCAAAAGCTCGTTATAGGCCTCTCTCAGTGTTTTATTCTTTCCTGCTATAACTTCAATTGTCTGATCGACAACGTTCCTTGTAACATTTTTCACCGTTCCCCCTCCTATAATCATACCATTGGAAAGGTTGAGTCCGATAGGGGAAGATGCAATCAGTTGTTCGTTACCATGCCAAATTTCATAAGTAGTTCCTTTGTCTATCCGCAACTTTATTTTCAACATTCCATTAGGTGACATCGTTTCATATTCTTCAGCCTGTATATTCCATAGACAAAAGAAGATAAATAATGAAGATAAAATTAGTTTTCTATTCATATCATCTTATACATTAAATTGATTATTAATATAAAATTCAATACCCCGGATTCTGATCTTCCTCGCTTATGTCAGAATTATTCTTAATTTCTGTATCTGGAATAGGCCAACGCATATGGAACTCTTTTATCGTTCCCGATTTCTTAGCCCAAGGATTACGCTCTTTTATCAACTCAACAAATTTACCGGTACGAATCAAATCCATCCGTCTCCATCCCTCAAAACAAAGTTCACGAATACGTTCGTCCATTATCTGTACCCGAAATTCATCTTGTCCATAATTCCAAGCCATTTCATTAGGAAGAGTCCCGCCCCAAGCACGTGCACGTACTTGATTTACTACTGTATTCGCTTCTCCGGTTTCTCCAAGTTCATTCAAGCATTCGGCGTAACACAATAGCACATCCGCATAACGCAATACAATGAAATTTTTACCAGAATACCATTCGTTAGCCAAATTTCCGTTAAATTGATCCGTACGTTCGTCTTCATACTTTTTAATATGCGGATCCAATTCATCAGCTCCCCAAGAAACCTCTGTAGGAGTAATGCCCAAATAAGTAAAATCATAGCGGATACTTTCATCTCTACGCAAATCTCCCTCTTCCCAAATACCTCCTTCAGACTTCGATTTATATGCATATTCCGTAGGTAACGCCACATCATATCCAGCAAAATAACAGCCCTCACCAAATGTAGCGACTACTGTACGGGATCCCATATCGAATTCCCAATGATTAATGCGGTTTACATTATCATAATCTAATTCGAAAATAGACTCAGGTGAATTAAACTCTAAATTTTCATCGAAAAGATTACTGTATTCAGAATCCAACTGATAACGGTCAAGCATTGCCTCAAAACTTTCCTTTGCCAATTTAAAATCTCTCATGCCGGTTTCCACTGGGACTGACATATAGGCTTTTCCCAACATAGCCAACGCCGCACCGGAAGTTGCACGCATCTTATCAGCAGATTCCGTATACCTATCTTTCAAAGACACAGATGCAAAAGTAAAGTCATCAATAATCTGTTTCCATACTTTCTCCAATGGCTGACGAGCCGAATTATTCATTGTAGCAATATCAACCACCGGAACCTCACCCCAATACATCGTAAGCTCCATCATTACCATAGCCCGTATAAAACAAGCTTCACCCTTCAACCGTTCTATTTCATCCAGCATTTCTTCTTCCTTAGTCGTCTCGGCAATTACGTCAAGTGCATAAATAGCATTCGCTGCAGAAATAACAATCGGCCACCTTCTTGACCACATTTTATCTACTTGTGTGGACATTGAATTCAATAAACCGTTGTAAAGATCGAGGCTGGCTTGAGTTGCATCGTCCATCTGTACTATGCCTTGTTTACTCTCGTCCAACCCCAACAGTGAGAAAGTCAATCCTTCCCGCCCCGATTTTGATTCACGAAACGCAGTGTACAGCCCATCAACTGTTGGTATAATATTCTTTAAATCAGAAAAAGCTTCCTGCTCCGTCAGTGATGTCTTAGGCTCTTGATTTAAAAAATCCGAACAAGAATACATGCTTAAAGAACCTGCTAACATGCAGGCCGCTATCAATCTGTTTATTTTTATCACGTTTTTCATAACTAACTATATTTAATATACCAATGAAGACTATTTACAATGAAACATTCAATCCGAAAACAAACATTCGTGTAGGTGGATACCAATCTCCCGTTTCCGGATCATATCCTTTATAAGGAGTCAAACAGAACACATTGGATACTGTAGAGTAAATCCGAAGATTTCCAATTCTCATTTTTTCCGATACTGACTTTGGAAACGTATATGACAAACTCAAAGTAGATAAGCGTAAAAACGAAGCATTCTGTACAGAAAAATCCATTTGACTGGCAGAAAAAGTATTGTAATACATCGTTTCGGTATCTGTAGGATCATTATAAATAGGACGTGGAAATTTAGCATCTGTATTTTCCGGTGTCCAACGATCAAGTAAATCAATGGAAGCAATTCCCGTCCCCCGACTCGTGATCAATGATTCATAGTAAGGACTCAACTTTTTACCTCCACATGAATAATTGAATACAGCATTCAACGTCACCCCTTTATATGAAAAATCTGTTGAAAAACCACCATAAAATTTAGGATCGGGAGAACCGACAATCACACGATCCTTATCATCGATCACTTTATCATCGTTTATATCCAATGGATAAAGATCTCCCGGATTAACCTGTCGTCCCGAAAAATCAATATTTTTTAAATGTTCCATATCTACCACTTGGGCAATGCCACCTGTTTTCCATATATAAATCGTATTACGTGACTCACCTAAAAACAAATTCCCTTCCTTTTGAAGATTACGATCAGCATCAATATTATAAACCGCATCATTATCACCGTAAAGTTGCGTAACTTTATTTCTATCGGCCGAAATATTGGCAGAAACATTCCACTGGATATTTCTTGTTGCAATCAGTTTGGCATTCAAGGCAAATTCGATACCTTTGTTTTCAATTGCACCGATATTTTCTATCGCTGAACTAAAACCGGATGTCAACGGTAAAGAACGCGTCATCAACAAATCCTTATTTTTTATAAAGAATGCATCCATTGTTGCAGTAATACGCCCATTCAAGAATCCCATATCCAAGCCGACATTGAATTGCCTCTGAGATTCCCAAGTAATATCTTTTGTACCTCTACTTCCTTTAGGTACATAAGTAACCTTTCCATCCTCAAGTTTGGCATCGTAAAGTGTATAAAATGCAAAATCATCAATACTCTGATTACCGACCAAGCCATATCCCAAACGTAATTTCAATTGGTTAAACACACGCTGTTCTTTCATGAAATTCTCCTCTGCAATGTTCCATGCAGCAGAAAAAGAAGGAAATAATCCCCATCGATGACCTTTGGCAAACTTAGAAGAACCATCATAACGCGCGGTAGCTGTCAAATAGTACTTACTTGCATAATTATAATCGGCACGTACTACATATGACATCAAGGTAGCCGTTACAAAATCAGAGCCGATAGACCGTTCATCCGTTTTGTAAGAAGCACCTATGTTATAATAAGAAAATCGATCCGTACCGTATCCTTTCCCTGTAGCATACGTATAATCCCGATCTGTCTGAGTAGCACTGGTACTAAACAAAGCATTTATTTTGTGTTTTCCAAATATCCGGTCATAAGAGATGGAATTATCCCATTGCCATACCATTCTTTGGTCACGGGTATGCTCTGCCTGTCCATCCTGAGAATAACGAATAGATTCCTGAATATCTTTCGGAGTGTATTTAAACCGATCTTCTTGAAAAAAATCAAGAGAAAACGAAGTACGGATATTCAATCCCTTTAGTGGATTTATATTCAAAAAATTGGTAGAAGACAAGCGATTGCGCCTGCGGTCATTCTCTATTTTTAAAGTGCGTATCGGATTAAAGTAATTATTATCCTCTATTCCACCATAATTCAAGGTGTAGATTTCCGAGTCAACCGGTAACATAGGATTAGCCCCACGTGCTTTATCATAAACACCATCATCCGAAAATATTTCAGATTCAGTATGAGAAAATGAGGTATTAGTACCGACTTTTAACCATGATTTGATGGAATAATCTGAGTTAATACGCCCATTATACCTCGTATCCCCAAGATTCTTGACCATTCCTTTTTTATTAGAATATCCGAAACTTAAATAATAGGCACCTTTTTCGGAAGCTCCACTAAAACTCAACGCATGATTTTGCTCTACACCAGTACGGGTCACTGCATCCAACCAGTCATAATTATCATTATTCTCATAGGCATCAAACTCATATTGTGCAAAGACATATCCTCCCGAGCCATCTTTAACATAAGGTGTCATCACCCGATTGGCCAAAAACGCATCAATTTCATCAACTGTTGCCTCCGGGTGACGCGCCGTAAACGAATTCATTGCCGCCTCTTTTCTCAATTCAAAAAGATCTCTTGTACCCATAGTTTCAGGAAGCTTTGCTTCCGTTTGAAAACCAACCCAACCATCATAGGTAATTCTGCCACTACCAATTTTACCTTTTTTAGTTGTAATCAAAACCACTCCATTAGAAGCACGCGAACCATAGAGAGCTGTAGCAGAGGCATCTTTCAATACCTCAATAGAAGCAACATCATTCAAATTGATAGAATTAAATCCACCTCCGAAGTTATCCATAACCAAACCATCCACTACATAAATAGGATCGGTAGTAGTATTAATGGTATTGATACCACGAATTTTAATAGTTGCATCATCACCCGGTTTGGCAGCATTAGAAATCAAGACTCCTGCAACACGCCCCTGTAAAGCTTGGTTTATACTGGTAACCGGTTTTTCTTCCAGCACTTTCGCACTAACACTTGATACAGCACCAGTCAAATCACTTTTTTTCAAAATAGTACCGACAACAACGACCTCTTCCAAATCTTGTGAACTGGTTTTCAGAGAAACGTTTATCAACGAGCGGTTCCTTACAGCAACTTCTTCCGTTTCATAACCCAAATAACTGAATACTAATATAGCATCAGACGGTACAGAAAGAGAATACTTCCCATCTATATCCGTAACAGTCCCCATTGTAGTACCTTTTACAGAAATACTTGCTCCTATCAATACTTCCGAATCAAGATTTCCCGTGACTGTACCCTCAACAGTTATACTTTGAGCCGCCAATAAAGTACAACAAAATAATAGGGAGAAAAACCAAATTAATCTGTTTCTTTTCATAATACATCAAGATTAATAATTAAATGAATTTTATGTTATATATCCGGTTGTTAACTGCCCATTTAACAGATAATCAGAAAATGACAATAAGGTCCGGAAACTCTTTAAGCATATTATGCATATTACTGTTTCTTTTAATTATAAAATAAAATAGTAATTAATAATTTAATACATGCAAAATTAGGCAAAGACACATGAGCACACAATGGAGAAATATACTATAAACATGGACAATTCTATGGTTAAAAAAAAGATAAATATCCTTTCCTAAATTAATATGAAAAAAATAAGAACCCCTTTATGGAATCCTGTTCAAAACTGCATCTATAGAATAAAACATAGGATTTATGTATCACATTTAATTTAAATAAGGTATGAAAACAAATCGATTAAGAGCTACGATGTTCGGATTGCTGGTAGCAATTATTTCTTTGGGAAACGTGAATGCAGAAACATTCATAGTAAAAGGTAAAGTAACTGATGCCGCAGACGGTTCCGGTATTATAGGTTGCACAGTGCAGGTAAAGGGGACTACTCGCAGTACTATAACCAATGTGGACGGCGAATATACGATTCGCGCTGACAAAGGTGAAAAATTAGTATTTTCTTATATCGGTTACGAAAAGCAAGAAGCGGAGGTTAAGTCCGAACGCCTGAATATTCGTTTAAAAACAAGTAGTCAGGTTTTGGAAGAATGTGTCGTAGTGGGCTATGGTACACAGAAAATGGTAAGCTTATGCGGTGCTGTAGGGCATGCTACTCCCGGCATCATGGCAAGCAGAATGGATGCCGACGGCATGAATGCAGAAGAGTATAAGGAGATTGCAGAAAATAATTTTAAGACCGTAAGCGAAAGCCCCCTGTCTACATTCTCAATTGACGTAGATGCCGCTTCTTACAGTAACATGCGCCGCTATATTAATAAAGGTGAACTTCCCCCTGCGGATGCGATCCGTACGGAAGAATTAATAAACTATTTCTCATACGACTACCCTCAACCTACCGGAAATGATCCAGTGAAAATCACTACTGAAGTAGGTGCCTGTCCATGGAATGTAAAACACCGGTTGGTCCGTATCGGATTGAAAGCAAAGGAAATTCCGACAGACAAGCTTCCGGTATCCAATTTAGTTTTTCTAATTGATGTTTCCGGTTCGATGTACGGTCCTCAACGTCTGGGATTGGTCCAGTCTTCTCTCAAATTGCTGGTAAACAATCTGCGTGATGAAGACAGAGTAGCGATTGTCGTATACTCCGGTTCGGCAGGAGAAAAATTGCCCTCCACCAGCGGAAGCGATAAACAGAAAATCCGTGAAGCTATCGATGAGCTGACCGCAGGAGGTTCTACCGCCGGTGATGCAGGTATCAAACTGGCTTATAAGATGGCAAAGCAGAACTTTGTAAAAGGAGGAAACAACCGTATCATCCTTTGTACGGATGGAGATTTCAATGTCGGAGTGTCTTCGGATGAGGGACTGGAAAAACTCATCGAACAGGAGAGAAAGAGCGGTGTTTTTCTGACTGTATTAGGTTATGGAATGGGAAACTATAAAGACAGTAAAATGCAGGTCCTCGCAGAAAAGGGAAACGGGAACCACGCATACATTGACAATTTGCAGGAGGCCAACAGAGTATTAGTCAATGAATTCGGAGCTACGATGCACACAGTGGCCAAAGACGTAAAATTACAAATAGAATTTAATCCGTCGCAAGTACAGGCATATCGGCTCATCGGCTACGAAAGTCGTTTGCTGAAAGACGAAGATTTCAACAATGATGCCAAAGATGCAGGTGAAATGGGAGCAGGACACACAGTAACGGCTTTCTATGAGGTAGTACCCGCAGGAATCAAAAGCGATTTTACGGGTAAAGTGGACGATTTAAAATATCAAAAGACAAAACCGGCTCCTGCTGTGACAAACAATTCAAAAGAACTCCTCACTGTAAAACTGCGCTACAAAGCACCGGACGGAAATACCAGCAAGAAAATCGAACAACCCCTTATCGATGATAAAAAAGAAAAAGTATCTTCGGACTTCCGCTTTGCTTCTGCTGTTGCCATGTTCGGACAGCTATTGCGTGATTCTGACTTTAAAGGAGACGCCACTTATGATAAAGTAATATCCCTGGCTAAAACATCGCTTGACAATGACGAAAAGGGATACAGAAGAGAGTTTATCAGATTAGCAGAGACAGCCGAAGGATTAGCAAAGGATTAGCTGAATAAGAAAAGAAGAATAAAATGCCCCATGCCGCAGAAACTTGTGGCGTGGGTAAGAAACGAGAACTGTATCAAAATGTCAAAATGATATTCTTAAGTATGACTATCGGGCTTATTTGCAAACGGTAACAGTGCCAATTACAAAAGCCGCCTTCATTCCCACTTTGCGTTAATCAAATAGCTCATAATATAGTATATTTTGATGCAACATGCTTGCATCCTTTGCTTTTACCGGATAATTTATTCTTAAATATCCTATATTTACGTTTTTATTCTATTTACAAATGGTCAGAAGTCAAACAGCAATGAGTATAAAATCAAGAGTCTGATAGCGAATCTCTCGTTCTTCTAAGGTAATCTTTCGGTTCCTCTACGAGTCTTTTATCGTTCCTCTACGAGCAACAGAGAGAAACTCGTAGAGGAACCGAATCTATTTCGTAATGATAAACAGATTTACATGCAAAGATAAATACATATTTATCCGGATCAGGCTAAAATATGCGAAACGAAATGCATTTTATTACATCATTTTATGCATACGATTCTCTATATCTGACTTTTCCAACAGAATACCTGTCATTAAAAAGACTGATATAGAAACAAAAAGGTTTATTTTCAAGAACAAATGCATCCCGGCAAAAAATAACTATGATCAGATAAGCTCATAACTGCTACTCTGAATAGGCATATCGAGATTATGCAGCACTTTCTCCAAAAGAATACCTTCACGGTTATCATACTCATAACCGAAAGTAGCGCGAATTCCTTGTAAAATAAACTGTGTAGCACGGTCAAGTGCAATAGGAAGGCTGTCACCTTGCAGCAAAGCCCCGGTGATTACACTTGTAAAAGTATCCCCGGTTCCGGGATAATGAGCAGGCAGATAAGGACAAGTTACTTTCCAAAAGCGATTGCCGGTACGATTATAGGCGTATACAGATGTCTTATGAATGTCATTCAATACAGGAACACTGGTTATAATCACCACTTCCGGCCCTTTATCAGAAAGTTGACGAAGGTAGGATTTCAACTCTTCATCGGTATTTTGCTCTTTATAAGGCAGATCCAGCAAGTAAAATAGTTCGGTGAGATTGGGAGTGATCACATCGGCTTTCGTTACCAGTTGCCGCATCTCCTTGATCATCGAATCATGAAAATTGGCATATAGCTTGCCGTTGTCACCCAAAACCGGATCTACCACGACAAGGCTTTCCGACTGCCGGAAATCATCTATAAAATCAGTAACAATCTGTATCTGGAGTGGAGAACCAAGGTAGCCGGTATAGAACGCATCGAATTGTACACCAAGTTTCTTCCATTCGGAAATAATCTTGGGCATTTCATCGGTTAAATCCAAAAACGAAAAATTGGGATACTGTGTATGACTGGATAACACCGCCGTAGGCAACGGACAAACTTGAAAACCCATTGATGAAAGAATGGGAATAACTACCGTAAGCGAAACCCGGCCTACCCCTGAAAGATCATGAACAGCTACAACTTTCTTTACTTTATTTGCATACATAATATTAATAATTTGCCAATTAAATAATGTGTCAATGTGCCAATTGGCTGCGCTATTATTTAATTGGCATATTGGTCAATTGATGTATCATTTAATTGGCACATTGGCATATTGGCACATTGACACATTATTTATCATTTTAAAATTACCAGCACATCCCTCGCCCCGTGTGCTCCCATAACCAAAGCCTGTTCGATATCGGCAGTCTTTGACGGACCGGAGATAAACGTACCGAATTGATATTTCTCTTTTTTCATTTCCTCATAAGCTTCATGCATATTACTGACAATCCGGTTACGATCAAGAATAATCACTAATTTCTCTGCTATAAAATAGAGAGCTTTATACTTCACCGTTTGAGGAATCCAGACAGCACCATTCTCCGCAACACCGATTTCTCCGGCCACCACAGCTATATCCGTACCGTTCAAATCCTGTGCACGGTCCAATTCATCCGGATTGAATGTAGCACATGTTATTTCATCCAGATTCGAAGCTATTCGACCGGCATCCGGATAAGTACGGCGAATGACCGCATTTATATCCTCCCCCTTACCCAATAGCACAGCCTCACCGCCTACCGCACGACTTACCTCACAAAACTTCTCTATAACATCAGGATAGGTAGTCGTCTTTATCTCCCATTCCGGATAATCAAAACGCTTTTGCGTATTCTTACGGATATTAGCCAATATTTCTTCCCGACTACTCATTTCGTTTCCTCCTTTCCCTGTACCTTATTCTTCTTCCACATTTCATTGAACGATTCACCGGCAAACTTCGGCAATTCACGTCCCTTTCCCCAGGCATCCAGATCATTGTACTTGATAAAACGCGGCAGATGATTCACCAATGGTGCTGCCCACAAAGCCGCATTGAACCAAACAGGATGATCCATCAATATTTCCATACCACCGGACATTATTTTTTTCCCGGTATCAGCTTTTCCTATCTTATCCAATATCTGACGCCATTTATAAATTTGCTCTGCCAGATCGACTTTCGCCGGACATACATCGGAACAAGACAGACAAAGCGAACAGGCAGAAAGATTATCATAATACTTTTCCGGATCGTGCGCCATACCTAAATTTATACCGATAGGGCCGGGAATGAAATAAGTATATGAATAACCACCACTACGGCGATAGACCGGACAAGTATTCATACAGGCGCCACAGCGGATGCAATTCAAAGTCTTGATATGATCGGGATGGGCAAGTATCTCGCTCCGCCCGTTATCTACGATGATGATATGATATTCGCTCCCTTCACGCGGTTTGCGATAGTGGGAGGTATAAGTCGTAACAGGCTGTCCCGTAGCCGAACGGGCCAGTAGCCGGGTAAATACCCCCAATGCATCCATATCGGGAACAATCTTTTCAAGGCCGAAAGCGGCAATATTCAAGGTAGGACAGGAAGTTCCCATATCCGCATTCCCTTCGTTGGTACACACCACTATATCCCCGGTAGACGCTACGGCAAAGTTTGCTCCTGTCATGGCAGCTTCCGCATTCAGAAAGATATTTCTCAGATTCTTACGGGCGGCATGCGTCAGATAAGTAGGATCAGAATTCCCTTTCTCCGTACCCATCTCTTTTTCAAAAAGTTCTCCCACTTGCTCACGCTTAATATGAATGGCAGGCAGCACGATATGACTGGGCGGCAAGTGCATCAACTGCAAAATACGCTCACCTAAATCGGATTCCACCACATCGATCCCTCTTTCTATCAGAAACGGGTTCAACCCGCACTCTTCGGCAAGCATAGACTTGCTTTTAACGAAACGCTTCACCCCGTGACTGTTCAGAATCTCATAGACAATGGCACAATATTCATCGGCATCCTTTGCCCAGTGCACTATGGCGCCATTGGCAGTCGCATTCTTCTCAAACTCTACCAGAAGTTCATCGAGATGGCTATTGGAATAAAGTTTCAGTTCACATGCCTTCTCACGCAGATCCTCCCATTCAGGAACCTCCTTACTCATCTTATCTCTTTTGGCACGAACCATCCAAAGGGTTTCGTTGTGCCATGCCGCCATCACAGGATTCTCTAAGAACTTCCCGGCAGCCTTTGCATGCTTGGTACTCATAATTGTGATGCTAAGATTTCTACTATATGAACAATTCTGATAGGCAGTTTCTCACGCTCGATGATGCCTTGCATATGCATCAGACAGGAACTGTCGGCTCCGGTGATATATTCGGCCCCGGTTTCCATATGATGCCTTATTTTATCACGGCCCATACAGACAGAGACCGCCTGCTCTTCGACAGCAAACATACCGCCGAAACCACAACATTCATCTATATGGCTCGGTTCAAAGATTTCAATACCATCGACCAATTGAAGCAGGTCGCGCAGTTTATTAAAATAAGGAATATTCAGTTCACTCGGAGCAGACAGGAAAAGTTCACGTACGCCATGACAGCTATTGTGGATGCTCACTTTATGCGGAAAACGGGCTTCCAGCCTTTCAGGTTTTATCACATCATGAATAAAATCGCAGAGATCATAAATCTTACCGGCACTTTCGCACAAATGTCCTTCTTTGGCAAGGATACCCGGATGATTCAGTTTGACAAATGCCACACAACTACCCGAAGGCCCAACAATGTAATCATACTGCTTGAACAGATCATCGAACCGTAGAGCGAGTTTTAAAGCTTCGCCTTCAAAACCGGCATTTGCCATAGGCTGTCCACAACAAGTTTGATCCAGGGGATAATCTACATCCACACCTAAACTTTTCAAAAGTTTATACGATGCCACCCCCACACTGGGATAGATGGCATTGATGTAGCAAGGAATAAATAAACCTACTTTCATAATCAATAATTATAAGCTACGAGTTACGAACTACGGGCATCCTTCCGAAAGAATACCATATAGCCGGCAGCAGCCCGTAACTATTACAAAATATTTATCAGTTTGTGCGTTTGCAGGCTTAGTCTCCATTTGGGGTGTCGCATCACGCAATCCACCGTTGCTGCGGTGTTATTACAAGAACAAGGCTGGAGGAAAAAATGTTCGGCGGGAAGTAGCTCATAAACGTCAATATTTTGTCCTTCGTACACTACTTTCACTTCATCCATTCTGTTTAAACCCAATTTTACACCTTGCTTGGGCGAACAGGTTATCCAATCGATAGCCGCCGGCAGAGGGCGGGTACCATTCGTCTCGATACAAACATATTTCCCGGCCTGATGCAAAAGACCGATCAAGTGATCGTCAATCCACAAGGAAGGTTCGCCACCCGTAAGTATCACCATTACAGCCGGGTATTTCTTTACCTCGGCTATAATCTCCTCATCCGTCATCATCACTCCCTCTTCATGGCGGGTATCACAAAAGCCACACTTCAAGTTACATCCTGAAAAACGGACAAAAACAGCGGGAGTACCTGTGTGATACCCCTCTCCTTGTAAACTATAAAAAATTTCGTTAATCTTTCTCATAGACAGCCGTATTTGACTCGGATTCCTGCACTTCCACTTTGAAGCAATGAGGCACTTGTTCACAAACCCAACGAGCTATATTTTCGGCAGTAGGATTAAAAGGAAGTACTTCATTCAGATTGCGGTGGTCCAATCTTTCTTTCACCGCTTTTTTGATCAGGCTGAAATCCACTACCATTCCGTCGGCATTGAGTTCTGCAGAACGGCAGTACACCGTGATAATCCAATTGTGACCGTGCAGATTCTCACATTTACTGCGATAAGAGAGGTTCAGACTATGCGCAGCCGATACCTCGAGGCGTTTTATTACTGTATACATCGTCATATATATTAAAAAAAGTCCCTGCATCTAATGTCACCTCGATGCAGGGGCAAAGTTAATACAAATTCAGATTTTCATTCTGCAAACCTCGTTATTTTTTCTACATTTGCAGCATGAAAACCATCTGTATCATTTTAGGAACCGTTTCGCTGGCATTAGGTATTTTAGGCATCTTTCTGCCATTATTGCCTACCACCCCTTTCCTGCTGCTGACGGCTGCGCTCTATTTCAAAGGGTCGCCCCGCTTGTATCAATGGTTACTGAATCAGAAACATCTCGGCCCTTATATCCGTAACTTTCGCGAAAATAAGGCGATCCCCTTGCGTGCCAAAATCATCTCGTTAGTGCTCATGTGGGGCACCATGCTCTATTGCATATTCTTTCTCGTCCCTTTAGTATGGGTCAAGATACTCCTTTTTCTGATTGCAGTAGGAGTCACTTATCATATACTTTCCTTCAAAACATTGAAAAAGTGAGACAACCCGGTACGGGCATCAGCCAATTTATCTTCCCAATGCTTCACAGAATTCTGACCGATCACATCAGAGACATATTTTACCGAAATAAAAGGAATCTCTTTAGAATTACATACGAAAGCCTGTGCATATGCTTCCATATCTACCACATCTCCCTCTATATCAGTCAACTCTGTAAGAAAACTATCTCCGGTATTACAGGTAGCCGACTCCGTCCAATGCTTACAGAACCCTTTCTGTTCAAGCAACGCAGAAGTATCCAACTGATAGCTTAATCCGAGTCCTGCCAACTTCTGCATATCACGGTCAATAAAATGACGGCAAACAAAAATATCGCCTACCTTATGATGAATCGTCCCTGCCGTCCCCATATTTATTACAATATCCGGTTCCACCTGACGGATAGCTTCCGCCAAATGAAAAGCTGCTTTTACTTTGCCGATGCCGGTACGTACATAATACACTTCTGCATCGGGCCACTTAATCTCTGCGAATTCGCCTTGTACAGCGTAGGTTACTAATATTTTCAACATAAAATCATTCTTTAAAAACCTGTTTTTTTATACGCAAAGATAAAATAATAATCTCAAAAGCTAAAGTATATTCCTGATAGATAGCAAATAATCCTCGTCCATTCACCATTTATTTTATAATATAACTTTTCAGCGCTTCCACGTATTCTTCAAACGCATCCACTCCCTGTGGGGTAATCTTACAGATCGTACAAGGCATTTTTCCTTTAAATGTTTTCGTTATCTCCACATAACCGGCTTTGTTCAGTTTATCGATCTGTACACTCAAGTTTCCGGCTGTAGCCCCCGTCTGCTGACGAATATAGACAAAGTCCGCTTCCTCAACAGAAATAAGCAACGACATCACCGCCAGGCGAAGTTCGGAATGGAGTAACGGATTCAGTTCTTTAAACATTGCTTCTCTTTGCTTTACGATTAACCATATGTCCCGGAATAATCATTACGACCGTAATGGCAAGGGCAAAAGCAAAAACCTGTCGTAAAGGTCCTTCCACAATTGAATTGATATTGAAAAGCATCCCTAACGAAATAGCGATTCCAAAAGCGGAGCAGTTATAAAACGATTTCTCTTGGATAACAGATCCTGTTATTCCTGCACCCACGGATAACACCAACAGAAGCAACGGCAATATAGCGATATTATTTCCATAATTCAAGGCCAAAAGGGCAATGATAGCACAAGTTCCTCCTACTATTTGCCAAACATTCGAAATCACTTTATCGACATAACTCATCGTTTTCTTACCATTCCGCCGGGAAATCCAATAAGTATACAGACACCCTATCACCGGAATCACAATCCCCAACCAAAACCAGCTCTGATTTCCGGTAATATAAAGTAATAGGAAAATTGCTATGGAGACAGCAAGAGTCAAATATCCCCAAAATAGAAAACTATTACCGCTTCCTACAACCAACCCTTTTTTACTATTCTGAATCATCTGGGTAATCAATGCCAGACTCTCTTGTTCATTCAATTTCTTATTTTCCATGTTCTTATTATTATTTTAATTGTCTGCTACTCAACAATGCATACAAAGAGATCAGCAGCAAAGGTAAATGATATATTCCTAAATAAAATCCGGTGGGATTGGCAAACTGCCCCATATTATAGATACCGATAATTAACCCTACCATAGCAGTGACCCGGTAGGTTACCATGTTTATAGTGGGACGGCACAAGGTAAGCAATATCAGAAACACGGGTGTCATTGGGCAAAAAGCAAGTGATGCAAAACCGGAAAACAGATAAGCGGGATTGAAATCAGGTTTCGCATTCTGTAGATTCATCGGAAACCACAAACAGAAAAATGCAACGGGAACCAACCAAGCTGTTTTCCAGTTCAAATTCGAAAATGTGTACTTATTCTCTCCTTTCCAAGAATCACGAAACCAGACAAAGGCCACAAACAGCATCATCACCAGATTGACCGTCACTACGCTGACACCATATTTATTGGTTACAGCAATACTTTGGATGATTGCATACAGCAGATAGCAACATCCCACATAAGCGGAAAAGAACCGGCCGATCCTGTCACGAAAAAACAACAGGGCAACAATCAGCGCAAGCGCCATCCACTGAAAAACAAATGAATAAGGATAGAATCGGTTGATCAATGCATGCCCCAATGTAGTAAAGACAATCTGTCCGGCCTCTTCAAAACGGAACCCTTTCGTTGCCATCGGCATCAATACAAATTGCAAAGCTATCAGCACTAAAAAGAATTTCCAGGAAGTGCAAAAACGTTCGAAACGTGTTGAAGTCTCTTTCATAATTATTTGATTTTTATGTCCAGTCCGTTTTCAAATATGACACGATCCAAATAAGTCTTAATCAGTACCGGCTTTTCATGCCTGCCAAACAAAAACGTACCTATTCCTCCAAACACAGGTATCAAAAACCAACCATACATACTATAATACTGATGTGTCAACATCCAGCCTGCATAAACCAACAGAGAAGTTAAAACCGTAGCGTATCCCCAAATCAAAGCAGGGCCTCCGGCATTCTCCCTCACATTCCTTTTGCTGTTTCGAATCATCCGAGCAATGAGTTCCAGGCTCTCTTGCTCATTTAATTTTTTATCTTCCATGACACGTATTTATTTGTTGTTAAATGTATTATCAGAAATTCGAATCTGTGGCAAAGATAAGTAGTTTATTCTATAAACCAAATTATATTATAAATTATTTTATGCCGTCAGATAACCCGTTATGCTATACAGGCCCAATTATGGTAAATAATAAGAAATAAAAGTATATCTTTGGAACATAAAGATATATACATCAAAATCACTATATATCAAACAGATACATACATCCAATCAGAATTAGGCTATCAAAACATCCGGATGTTGCCCACCACTACATCCGGATGTTTTCATCGCCAATTATAAGAGTGTGATGTGTACTGGATTTAGTTGACAACTTCGATT
>NZ_HF991061.1:14629-73760 GCF_000432295.1 Bacteroides sp. CAG:189 | reverse complement strand
TCCCTCTCCCACGGAGAGGGCTGGGGAGAGGCTTAGCTCAGTCCGTCTATCTGTCCGTCGACAATATCGATATGTTTGGCTTGCGGCTCTTTAGGAAGCCCCGGCATACGCATGATTTCTCCTGCAATGGCCACGATCATTTCGGCCCCGTTGTTCAGTACGATGTCTTTTATGTGGAACTCGAAATTATTGACCGCACCGTAGATTTTCGGGTCAGCAGAGAAAGAGTATTGTGTTTTTGCTATGCAGACCGGATAACGGGTGATTCCCATCTCTACGGCCAACTTGATTTTCTTACGGGCTATCGTGCTGTAAGTGATGACACTGGCGCCATAAATGTTGGTAGCCACTTTCTCTATTTTCTGTTCGATGCTGTCATCATCCTTATAGGTGAACGACAAAGGAGCGGACGGCTTTTTCTCGATGGTTTCTACCACAAGGTTGGCCAGATCTATAGCCCCCTCTCCCCCTTCGTTGAAGGCGTTGTTGATGGCAAATCCTACTCCCAATTCTTCGCAATGTTGCCGTAGAAGTTCCATTTCTTCATCCGTGTCACTGGCAAACTTGTTGAATGCCACGATTACCGTCTGCCCGAAGGAATGCAGGTTGCGCACGTGTTTGTCGAGGTTGCGCAGTCCCTCTTTCAGCCCCTCCATATTAGGCTCCTTGATACGGTCGAGACTGACTCCTCCGTGCATTTTCAATCCTTGTGCAGTAGCCACAATCACAGTCAGACGTGGCTGGATGCCGCTTTTACGGCATTTGATGTTATAGAATTTCTCTGCTCCGAGATCAGCACCGAAACCGGCTTCCGTCACTACATAATCTCCGAAGGTCATTGCCATTTTTGTAGCAAGTATGGAGTTGCATCCGTGTGCGATATTCGCAAACGGGCCGCCATGCACGAAGGCTGCCGTATTTTCCGTTGTCTGCACCAGATTGGGATGGATGGCATCTTTCAGCAACACGGTTATGGCACCGGCCACACCGAGGTCTTTTACCGTAAACGGCTTACCGTCATAAGTGAATCCGAGGAGGATGTTTTCGATGCGTCGGCGGAGGTCTTCCACGTCACTGGCCAGACAAAGGATAGCCATGATTTCCGAAGCGGGAGTGATGTCGAATCCCGACTGCATGGTGATGCCGTCCGTCTTGGCTCCCAGTCCGGTGACAATGTTACGCAACGAACGGTCGTTCACATCGAGAACCCGGCGCCAAAGAATTTCTTTCAATCCGAAACCGTTTGCCTGATTCTGATACAGGTAATTGTCGAGCAACGCGGAAATCATGTTGTGTGCCGAGGTGATCGCGTGAAAATCACCCGTAAAATGGAGGTTGATCTTATCCATAGGAAGCACCTGTGCATATCCTCCTCCGGCAGCTCCCCCCTTCATCCCGAAGCAAGGGCCTAAAGAGGGCTCGCGCAAGGCCACAATCGCCTTCTTGCCAATCCTGTTGAGCCCCAAGGCAAGGCCGATGGAAACGGTAGTCTTGCCGATTCCGGCTTTTGTGGCGGTGATAGCGGTGACGAGTATCAGATTGCTTTGTTTCACTTTCTCCTCATCAATCAGCTGTTCGGGGATTTTGGCGATGTAGCGGCCGTAGTTCTCCACCTCTTCACGAGGGATGCTGATGCTTTCTGCAACTTGTTTTATTTTCTTAAGCTCCGTACTGCGGGCTATTTCTATGTCTGATTTCATACGGGGTTGTTATTAGTTACTTTTAAAGGCTGCAAAATTAACAATTAACTTTGGATAAAAGTTGCATAGGTATAAAAAATGAAACAGGCTTTCATTTTTCTTCGGGTTTGCCGGGAAAGGAAATTTCTTCCATGAATGGATTATCGGCAAATATTTTCTATCTTTGCGTTTATAAAACCTACGGATATGAAAAAGCTGATATTGTCTCTTTCCCTGCTGCTGGCAACGGTTGCAGTGTCCGCACAATCGGAACTGCCGTCGGACAGCATACCGCGCTCTCCCAGTGAAAACTACAAGGAGTTCGGTGGCTTTTTGCTTGATATGGGCTTGATGAGTGTCATGCCCCCTCAATTGCCAAAAATGAATTTCGATATATCCGATGCCGGTAAAGACTACAACCGATTGTTCCGGCTTCATCCGGATGTAACTTATTCTCAAGGATTGTCGGACGTGTTTTCACCTTCTTATTCCGGATTCGGATGGTCGGGTTTCGGTTCGTCACAAAACCTGCAAATGGGCTCGTTCAAGTTGAAAAACGGTATGCGTATCAATACATACGGAGAATACAATGCAGACGGATACAAAGTGCCTGACCGCAGCGCGCTGCCGTGGGAGAAAAATACGTTTAAAGGCGCTTTCGAACTGAAATCGGCCAATGGTGCCTTTGGCATCCGCATTGAAGTGCAACAGGGAAGAAATCCCTATTATCCTTAAAAACAAGAAGTAATGAATATATTGATTATTGGCGCCAATGGCTTTACAGGACGCCGGATGCTGGATGACTTGGTATCGTGTGGAAAATACAACATGACCGCCAGTTCACTGCGCGATGACATAGCGCCGGGAGACGGTTATCGGTTTATTCGTGCGGATATACGCCGTGCGGCAGAAGTGCAGGCTCTTTTTAAGGAAATTTGCCCGGATGTGGTTATCAATACCTCCGCCTTGTCTGTGCCCGATTTCTGTGAAACGCATCACAGTGAGGCCCGTGCAACCAATGTCATAGCCGTAGAGCATCTGGCGCATGCCTGCGAGCAATACGGCAGCCGGTTCATCCATCTTTCTACCGATTTTGTTTTTGACGGTAGAAGCGAATGCCTGTATACCGAAGAGGACGCCCCTAATCCGGTCAATTATTATGGTGTCACCAAGCTGGAAGGTGAGCAACGCGTGAGTGAATATTGCAGTAACTATGCCATCGTCCGCGTAGTAGTGGTGTATGGAAAAGCGTTGCCCGGACAGCACGGTAACATCCTGCAATTGGTGGCCGATAAACTTCGCAACGGTGAAACGGTTCGTGTTGTTTCCGACCAGTGGCGTACTCCTACTTTTGTCGGTGACATATCCGAAGGAGTGGAACGTCTGATGCACCATCCCCGCAACGGCATATATCACATTTGCGGAAGCGATTGCGTTTCCATTGCCGAAATCGCTTATCGGGTGGCGGATGTATTAGGACTGGACAGGTCTCTTATTCAGCCTGTCACCACGGAGGAAATGCAAGAGGCCACTCCCCGGCCCCGTTTCAGCGGATTGGACATAGCGAAAGCCAAACGTGAAATAAACTACCTCCCGCATACTTTGGAAGAGGGAATCAAGGAGATGTTCTCATAAACGGCCATTGTAAGCTCAAGGGCAGAGCAGATGTTCCATTTGTCCGATGATATGTGATTTCCAGGTTTGAAGCATTTCATAGAAATCTTCATCGCCATTGAGAAAGACCGAAGTGCTTAGTTTTTTTGCCAGGAAAGGAAATACCAGAAGCCCGTAGAAGGTATAAAATACAAAATGTATGGGAACCTGTTTCAGTTTTCCGGAATCCATTTCTTTTTGCAGCTTGACGCCTATCTCATGAAAATAGCGTTCCAGTTCCAATGCACGAGCCGTACTGATCAAATGTGGCATATCCCGTTCTATTTCCCTTACTATGAATATCGGGAGGGAAGGATTATCGGTAAATATTTTGAAATAGGCATCGACTACCCTGCCTATCCGTTCGGATATGGGTTTGTCCTGCACCATAATCCCTTGAATTTCGGGAGCCAAAGAAAGTATGATGTTTCCAAAAACGGCTTGGAACATTTTATCTTTTGTCCGGAAATAATAATGCAATGTAGGGCGGTTTATACCTACGGCTGCTGCAATATCACTCATGTTGGTGTCTGTAAACCCGTTTTTCACAAATAATTGCTGGGCTGTTTCTATTATCTTGTTTTCTATGTTATTGTCATTTGTAGCCATATCCATTATTTTTTTAGATTATCCATAAACAGGAGCATTCGGTTCACTATATTGACTTCGCTGACTCCACTGTCAAAGTCCAAAGATAAGAAATTAATATCCGGATAAAAATTTCTAACACGTTTTTCTATTCCTTTTGCAACAATATGGTTTGCAATACAGCCAAATGGCTGAAGGCTGACCACATTATTTACTCCTTCACGGGCAAATGCAACAATTTCGGCAGGAAGAAGCCAGCCTTCTCCAAATTGTGCATGCAGTGAAACCAGCTTCTTTGTTTCTTCAGCTTCTTCGAATATATCACCGAACGGAACGAAATAACGGAATCGGGCTGCTATCGCATTGATCTTGTTTATCTGCTTTCTTGCTATCCTGTATCCCCCATTCAGAACCAGATCCGATAGCTGCCTGTTCTCCACATGTGCCTCTACATTGACCTTGCGATTGACAAAACTCTGCATGAAGAAGTTTGATAAAATCGGAGGAACCACTTCTACGCCTTTTTCTATCAGCCAATCGATCAGGTTCTTTTGGGCGAAAGGATTAAACTTCAAAAAGATTTCTCCTACCACTCCTATTTTAGGTGCGTCGCAGTCCATGCATGCGGCATTGAATTCATCGGCAGCAGACTGTAACAGCAGAAGCAGTTGCTTCGTGTCCCTTCTGCCGATAGCTTCGGCTGCAAGCTCCAGATATTGATCCCGCAATCTGGCTGAAATGCCTTTTTCTTTTTCACGGACTACCGATCCGTAATAGAATTTGGCGATGCAGTCGCTATACAAGATTGAATAGAAAGCCACCGGAAGTATTTTCAGCCAGTTAACACTAAATCCCGGTTGATTGTTCTCTATCCCACCGCCGAAAGAGATGGAGATAACCGGTACATCCGTATATCCGGCATCAATCAATGCTTTCTTTATCAGAGAAATATAATTGCTGGCACGACATTGCCCGCCTGTTTGAGTGATGGCGACAGCCGTCTTTGCCGGATCGTATTTCTTACTCTTGAATGCCTTTATAATATCACCGACTATTAATGTAGCCGGATAACAGACTTCATTATTGGCGTATTTCAATCCCCACTCGCATGATTCACTGTTACTCAAAGGCAGGTTTTCTACATCATATCCGGCCACTTTCAGAATGGAAGGAATCAAAGGCGACATAAAGGGTGTAAAGAATGGTACCAATATCTTACGGTTGCGATAAGTCTGATCGTATATCGGGACAGTCACAAAGTCTTTGATATCCGGTGTTTCGGCAGGGTGCTCGTCTATCAGCTTCAAGCTTTCGATCATAGACCTTACCCGCAATTTCATGGAACCGATGTTGCTTATATCGTCCAGCTTCAGTAAAGTCAGTGATTTATTGTGCCGCATCAACACTTCACGCACTTCGTCGACAAGGAAAGCATCCGGCCCGCAACCGAACGAAGTCATTTCAATGAATTGTATCTCTTTGCCTTGGGTAGCACACCATTTGGCGGCTTTCAAAATACGATTGGTATATGCCCATTGCGCAACGAAATGGATGTCGTCGATCCCGACCTCTTTGTCTCTTACCAGATCATCGGTTATGACATGGACTCCCATCTCCGAGATCATGTCGGATATTTTGTGCTGTATCAGTGGGTCGCTGTGATAAGGGCGACCGGCAAGCATCACGGTCAATGTTTTATTTTTCCCGATGTCTTGCAATACTTTTTCGTTATAGGAAACGACTTCCTTCTCAAAAGCGGCTTGTTCGTATTCTGCTTTCTTGAAAGCCGTCCGGATGGTATTTATATCTACGTTCAGGCCGATAAGGAAATCTCTGCATTGCTTGAAGAGCAACTTTCTGTCCTTGAAAGTGATAACCGGAGAGTCTATCGGCACACATCCGGAATCCACGCTTTTGATTACTTCGGAATATCCCGATACGATGGGACAATTATAGCTGTTCTGTTCTTTATCTTTCTTCTCGAACACGACAAAAGGCATGAATATCCTGTCCACTTTCTTCTGCAGCAAGTTATTGATGTGGCTATGTACCAACTTGGCAGGAAAGCAGATGTTATCCGACATGACCATGCGTGCACTGTTTTCATAACTTAAAAAGTTAGAAACATCAGACAAACAGACTTGGATATCACAGGCGGTAAAAAGGGTGTGCCAGAATGGATATTCTTCATACATATTCAGGCACCGGGGAATGCCGATGGTCATTCGGGGATGGATGATCTCCGTATTGCGGTTAAACAGAAGTTCATTTTTCTGATGGTACACGTTTTCACCTTTGCAGCCATTGTTTTCACCATTGGTAAATACCTTCTCACACCTGTTTCCGGAATAATACTTCTTTCCGTTGCCAAACTGATAACAGGTGACAAGACATTGATTATCACAACCTTTGCAACGCAGAAAACGCGACGTGTATTGCGCTTTCGCTATAATCTCATCCAGACGGATTGAAACACCCTGATGCTGCATGGCGTATAATGCACACCCGAAGGCGCCCATCAATTCCGGTTTGTCGCATCTCGACACTTCTGCACCGGCGAGTATTTCCAGGGCACGGACAATGGCATCGTTGCGCATGGTTCCTCCCTGTACCACGATATTTTTACCTAAAGTAGATATATCCTTTAGTTTTAATACCTTGTAAAGACAGTTCTTGACTACCGAATAGGCCAATCCGGCAGCTATATCATTGACGGTAGCTCCATCGCGCAACTCCTGTTTTACCTTCGAGTTCATGAACACTGTACATCTCGTCCCTAAATTGGAGGGAACGGATGAACGGCAGGCAGCCAAAGAGAAATCACTTACCGTATATCCTAATGACTTGGCAAAGGTCTCGATAAATGATCCGCAACCGGACGAGCATGCTTCATTGATTTCTATCCGGTCGATAACTCCCTTGTTCACGAAAATAGCTTTCATATCCTGTCCGCCGATGTCGAGAATAAAAGAGACTTGCTTATCCAGATACTGCGCCGCCATATAATGTGCAATGGTTTCAATAATACCCGAATGGAGTTGGAAGGCGGATTTTATTAAATCTTCACCATAACCGGTAGAGCAACTTCCCTTTATATGGAGTATTGCACCGCGTTTCCGGCATGTTTCATACAATTCGTTCAATCCCTCCTCGACTGTTTTAATCGCATTGCCGCCGTTATTATTATAATATGAATACAGAAGCCGTGAATCGGTATCTATCACAACGATCTTGGTAGTGGTAGATCCGGAGTCGATGCCTATAAACACGTCTTGTTCGCCGGCTTTCATTTCTGCCTTTTTTATCTTGTTGCCTGCCATTCTGTTTTTCCAGGCAGTATATTCCGTTTCATTCTCGAAAATTGCTTTCAGATCGGTGGATGCATGAGAGGAGGTGCCCAGGCTCTTATCGATTTTCTCCAGTAAATGAGACAATTTATAGCATTCGTCTTGATCCGTATTGGACAGCGCCGTGCCTAAGGCCGGTAACAAAGTTCCATGATCCGGCAGAATCACATCCTTCTCATCCAAAGACAGATAATTGATAAAGGCCTTGCGTAACGCAGGGATAAAAGTCAAGGGGCCGCCACAGAACAAAACCGGTACTTTTATGTCATAGCCATGAGCCAATGTTATTACCGTCTGCACCGCCACGGCATGGAATATAGAAGCTGCAATGTTCTCACGGCTCACGTTCTTGGCAATGAGATTCTGAATATCCGTTTTGCAGAAAACCCCGCAACGCGATGCGATCGGATATACCTGATCTGCATGCATCGCCAGAGCATTCAGCTCATTGACATCCACTCCTAAAATGATTGCCATCTGATCGATGAAAGCTCCCGTCCCTCCGGCGCAATTCCCGTTCATTCTTAAATCGGTGGGCTCACCGTCTTTAAAAAAGACGACCTTAGCATCTTCACCGCCAATATCTATCATGGAAGCCATGGCAGGATGATCCTTCTGTATTGCTTTTGCTGCTGCTACCACCTCTTGTACAAAAGAGATAGCACATTTTTCAGAAACTCCCATACCGATAGAACCGGTGATTCTTATGGATATTTCTTCGTCCCCAACCTGAGACAATAATTCCTTTAAGAAGGAAATGACTGTTTCTTTTACTTTTGCATTATGTCTTTCATATTTTGAGAAAACAATATTGCCGTTCTCATCGAGTACAACCATCTTTGCAGTTGTAGAGCCAATATCAAAGCCAATTCTAAACATTTTATTCAAATATAATGTAATCAGACATCTAAGTTTGACATAGTAGTCAGACGCAAATCTATGAATAAAAAATGGAATATTCCTCTCTATATACCCGTTTATTTAACCAACTTTCACGCTAAATAAAGGGCCTTAAGGAAGGAGAACTCACCGGAATATGAATTTCTGTAATTCAGGTTGATTTTTCTGTAATTCATCTACGGCAAATTAGCATATAACAAGCTATTTTTGTACCGTAAATAAATAAAAAGAGTTATGGCAAAAAGAATTCTGATAATATCGTCCAGTCCGCGTCGGAAAGGAAACTCCGATACACTGTGTGATGAGTTTATGCGTGGTGCTATTGAAGCAGGCCACGAAGTGGAAAAGATTTTTTTACGCGACAAAAGAATTGAGTATTGCACCGGTTGCGGCACATGCAGTGTTCATAACAAGCCTTGTCCGCAGAAAGATGATGCTACCGGAGTAATAGACAAAATGGTGGCTGCAGATGCCATTGTTATGGCCACTCCGGTTTATTTCTACACGATGAGTGCACAGATGAAGACACTGATAGACCGCTGTTGTAGTCTTTACACGAAGATGAGCAATAAAGATTTCTATTTTATAGCCACTGCTGCCGAAGAAGACAAAAAACTGATGGAACGTACGATCGATACATTCCAGGGATTTCTTGATTGTTTGGAAAATCCGACGATAAAAGGAGTAGTATTATGTGCGGGGGCATGGCATGTAGGTGAGGTAAAAGACAATCCGGCCATGGCAGAAGCCTATGAGATGGGAAAAGGTATACGGTAGTTGGGTATAAAGGTATGCGGCAGTTGGATATAAAGGTATAAGGTAATTGGATATAAATGAGTTATTAAGGGCAAAGCCATCGATGGATACTTTGATTTTAATAACTCATTATTTTTCTTTGAGGGTGTGTCGAAACTCCCATAAACTAAAAATCACCTTCGCTACAGTCTGAACTGTACCCCAAAAGTTGGACATAAAACTTTAGGAGTGCAGCTCAAGCAGTTGTAGCGAGGGTGATTTCGATAAAAGGGGAGTTTTGACACGTCCCCGTACAGTTTCTACGTTAATCTATTTTTCTCCATAAACGTAATAATGCCCAAAAGGGGTTGATGACGAACTCTTTACGTTCAATATGTCTTTCTTCATAAACCGGTTTCACTGTTTTGTCGCCGGTATTCGTTCGGTGTACACCCTACCCTTTTTTTAAACAACCGGCTGAGATGCTGCGGATACTGGAATCCCAACGCGTATGAAATTTCACTCACTGTATTATCGGTTCCGATTATACGTTCCTTAGCCAATTCTATGATTTTTTCCTGGATATGTTCTTGCGGTGTTTTGCCGGTATCCTTTTTAATCATATCGCCAAAGTAATTGGGAGAAAGATGAATCTTGTCTGCAAAATATTTCACAGACGGCAAACCGTCTTGCATAGGTAGCTGACTTTCAAAGTAATCGTCCAATAGCTGTTCGAATTTTGTGAGAGCATCTTTATTTACGTTGTTGCGGGTAATGAACTGGCGTTCATAAAAGCGCATGCAGTAGTTGAGCAATAGCTCGATATTCATTGCGATCAGTTCTTTGCTGTGTTTATCGATGGCATGTTCCAATTCTATCTGTATCTTTTTCAAACAGTCCATTACAATCTCTTTTTCCTGTTCGGACAGGTGCAACGCCTCACTAACGGCATAAGAAAAATACGTGTATTTTTTTATACTCTTTCCCAAGGAAGTGCCACGAATCAGATCGGGATGGAAAACAATACCGAATACTTGTGGTTGGATTTCGTCTTCGAGCATTTCTACGCTGGCGGATTGACCGGGAGCAAAGCAGACAATCGTTCCTTCCTGATAATCATAATACTGACGCCCATATTTGATATCACAACTTTTTGTTTCTTTCAAAAAGAGTGCGTAAAGGCCATAATTCATTTGAATGTGATTGATCGACTTTGTTGCTTTTGTCAAGTCTACAACACTTACCAACGGGTGCAGGGTTTCAAGTCCGTACAGACTGTTGTATTGATCGACACTTTCCAGTTTGATTATCTTATTCATAAGCAGTGTTTTTTATTAAAACCGTACCAAAGATACAAATTAAAAATATACTTTGTGCAGGGTGATGAAGTGAATCGGTAATCCGGGTTATCATATCCGTAATTTGTATACAAAAGACGTCTCCTTCCCTCTTGCAATTTTGTGGTATGGCAAAATGATAAAAGCAGGAGAAGTATGAATAAAGAACTACCCTGTTTTTATTCATGCGGTCAAAATCAGTAATTTGGGTAGTAATAATAGTAATTTGTCTACAAGTGGAAAGAAAAAAAGTCTCTATTTTTGCGAAGTGGAAGGTTTGGATTGAAAAACCGAATAGTAATCTTCCGGAATTTTATTCTCTTAGAGCCTGTTTAAATCGTGCTCAGTATTATTTTGAGAGTTATTTTGAGGATATTTCTTCATTTTTATGGGGAGGATAACGGTAAGCCTGACGAATGAAAATGGGAAAATAGACCGAAAACAAGCTCAAAATAAGCTGATGAAAACCTCAGAAAGGAAAATTTAGACAGATTCTTAATATTACCAGAAACACCAGAACTATTTACAATGGAAAGAAAGAAAAAGGAATCAGTCACCTTATTGGCTTGCATGTTTTTAGGTTCGTCCCTGTCTGTTTATTCACAAAATGACACCATCCATACAACTAAAAATTATAGAATAGACGAGGTGGTTGTGACGGGAACACGCAGCGAGACGGATATTCGTCATTTGCCGATGACAGTTTCTGTTGTTGGCCGTAAACAGATAGAAGACAGCTATCAACCCTCTTTATTGCCGACATTGGTTCAACAAGTACCGGGATTATTCATTACCGGCAGAGGTGTAATGGGATACGGTGTATCAGACGGTGCGGCCGGAAGCATGAACTTGCGTGGAATCGGAGGAGCGGCAGGTATGCTGATTCTTATCGACGGACATCCGCAATACATGGGATTAATGGGGCATCCGATCGCTGATGCTTATCAGTCGATGCTGGCCGAACGGGTGGAAGTATTACGTGGCCCGGCTTCTGTCCTTTATGGTTCAAATGCGATGGGTGGTGTTGTCAACATTGTTACCCGAAAGATACAACAGGACGGAGTGAAAACCGGTGCCCGGATAGGTTACGGCTCTTACAACACGCTTCAGAGTGAATTTTCGAATTTTGTGAAAAAAGGGCGTTTCAGCAGCGTGGTCACAGGATCGTATAACCGGACAGACGGGCATCGGGATAATATGGAATTCGAGCAATATGGCGGTTATGCCAAATTAGGTTATGAATTCAATGATTTCTGGAATATATATGGCGATGTAAACATCACCCATTTCAATGCCTCCAATCCGGGGAAAACAAACGAACCGATGTTTGATAATGATTCCCGCATTACACGAGGAATGACTTCGTTTGCTTTACAAAACAAATATGAAAATACATCCGGAGCATTGAGTTTCTTCTACAACTGGGGACGGCATAAAATAAACGATGGATATGGTACGGGAGAAGAGCCGATTGATGACCGTTTTAATTCTAAGGACCGGATGATGGGGCTGTCATGGTATCAAAGTGCTACCCTCTTCACAGGAAACCGATTGACTCTCGGTTTTGACTATCTTCATTTTGGCGGTCATGCATGGAGTCATTATTTGAGCGATGGCCACAATGAAGACATTGCCAATAAAAATATGGATGAACTGGCCGGCTATATTGACTTTCGCCAAGCTATTGGTAATTGGTTGACCCTGGATGCCGGTATACGTGTGGATCATCATACACAAGTAGGTACAGAATGGGTACCACAAGGCGGTTTGTCTTTTCATCTGCCCGAAAATGCAGTATTGAAAGCAATGGTCGGTAAAGGTTATCGTAATCCTACTATACGCGAAATGTTTATATTTCCTCCCCAAAATCCGGACTTAAAGCCGGAAAAGTTGGTAAACTACGAATTATCATATTCACAGCATTTATGGAACGGTGCATTGGCTTACGGTGCAAACTTTTATTATATTAATGGGGATAATGTGATTATTACCGACCGCTCCACCCGTCCACCCCGTAACATCAACTCTGGCGAAATAGAGAATTGGGGGATAGAAGCGAATATTGCTTACCGGATAAACTCTTTGTGGAGCGTTTCTGCCAATTATAGCTGGCTGCATATGGAGCATCCGGTACTTGCCGCTCCTGAGCATAAACTTTATGCCGGCATCAGTTTCTCAAAAGGCAGATGGGGAATTTCTACTGATTTACAGTACATAAAAGGACTCTATACCTCAGTCGATACCGGAAGTGAGAAACAGGAGAATTTTGTATTGTGGAATCTGACCGGCAGTTACAAACTTTGTAAATTTGCCAGTCTGTTCGCTAAGGGAGAAAA
Organism: Bacteroides sp. CAG:189; assembly: GCF_000432295.1. Classification (NCBI taxonomy): domain Bacteria; kingdom Pseudomonadati; phylum Bacteroidota; class Bacteroidia; order Bacteroidales; family Bacteroidaceae; genus Bacteroides; species Bacteroides sp. CAG:189. The sequence continues at coordinate 61,185 of NZ_HF991061.1, read as the reverse complement.
CCTGCTGGCACAGCGATACCAGATAAATGACGGATTCCCTATGCCGAAAGCGACTTTTATGGGTGGTGTGAATATTAATTTCTAAAAATGTCACCATAAATGCGGAAAAGGGAAAAAAGAGACCGTTTGAATAGGGAAAATTATCAACAGTTAAGCCTGTTTGTAAATTATTGATTATCAAAATATTGTGTAAGCAGTTATTTTGCCGTAGAGAATCGAGCCGTTGCTCTACGAGGAACGACTCAAAACTCTACGACAAATGGGGCGAAACTCTACGAGAAACGAATTGAATATTCATAAGATATGACAATTGGCATAAATACAAACAGAAATATTTATTCATTGTAGCAATAAAGAAAAAGCTCTGTAATTCATGAATTACAGAGCTTTTTCTTTATTTCGCTTTCTTCGAAAGCGGTCCGGACGGGACTCGAACCCGCGACCCCATGCGTGACAGGCATGTATTCTAACCAACTGAACTACCGAACCAATATCTATTTTAATTAGTCATCTCTCTCGATTGCGGATGCAAAGGTAGATATTTTTTTTATATTTGCAATAGTTTGAAAGAAAAAAAGAGAATAATTTTGTTCGGGATAACTCTCGAAAGAAAAAGATTCTACAGATAAATTAATTCTTTATCTTTGTAGCACAGAAACATATTATATATAAAAGGAAAGGCATGAAAAATACACCTATCGAACGACATTTGATCGATGAAACGATTGAAGAATTTCAAATTGCGGATTTCTCTAAAGCTACCATTCGCGAAGTTAAGGCTATTGCCGCTAAAGCGGAAGCAGAATCCGGAGTCGAATTTATTAAAATGGAAATGGGAGTACCCGGTCTCCCCCCCTCGACTGTCGGTGTAAAGGCAGAAGTAGAAGCGCTACAAAAAGGAATAGCAAGTTTGTATCCGGATATCAATGGACTTCCGGAACTAAAACAGGAAGCTTCACGCTTTATCAAAGCATTTATTAATGTAGACCTGAAGCCGGAAGGATGTGTCCCCGTGACGGGTTCCATGCAGGGCACTTTTGCTTCATTCCTTACTTGCAGCCAGTGTAATGAAGAAAAAGATACGATACTCTTCATCGATCCGGGATTTCCGGTACAAAAACAGCAGCTTGTGGTGATGGGACAAAAATATGAAACATTCGATGTATATGATTTCCGTGGAGACAAACTAAAAGAGAAACTGGAAAGTTACTTGGAAAAAGGAAATATATCTGCCATCATTTATTCTAACCCTAACAATCCAAGCTGGATTTGCCTAAGCGATAAAGAACTCAGAATTATAGGCGAGCTGGCAACCCGGTATGACGTCATTGTTTTAGAAGATCTGGCATATTTCGCAATGGATTTCCGCAAAGATCTCAGCACTCCGTTTCAAGCACCTTATCAGCCGTCTGTAGCTCACTATACCGATAATTATATATTGTTGATTTCCGGTTCCAAGGCATTCAGTTATGCAGGACAGCGTATTGGCGTCAGTTGCATTTCTGATAAATTATATCACCGCAGTTATCCCGGATTGACGAAGCGTTACGGTGGCGGTACATTCGGTACGGTATTTATTCATCGTGTTCTTTATGCCTTGTCTTCCGGTACCAGCCATTCGGCACAGTTTGCTATGGCTGCAATGCTGAAAGCGGCTAATGAAGGAAAATATAATTTCCTTGATGAAGTAAAGATATATGGAGAACGGGCGCGAAAGCTGAAAGAGATTTTCCTGCGTCATGGTTTTCATCTTGTCTATGATAAAGATTTAGGTGAACCTATTGCCGACGGTTTCTATTTTACGATTGGCTATCCGGGCATGACAAGTGGCGAGTTGGCAAAAGAATTGATGTATTATGGGGTAAGCGCGATTTCGCTTGTCACTACGGGAAGCCATCAGCAAGGATTACGGGCATGCACTTCTTTCATAAAAGATCATCAATATGTACAATTGGATGAAAGAATGAAAATTTTTAAGGAAAACCATCCCATATCATAAAAAGTACACGGAAAAGTAAAAAAAAAGAGAAGATAGTTTGTTCCTGTGAAAAAAATATTTATATTTATCGCATGAACAATATCAATGCCGACATATTCAAGATACAATCGAATAATGTATTGCCGTCACGGGGAAAGATTCTGATCTCGGAACCCTTTCTCTGTGATGCTACATTCGGTCGTTCGGTAGTACTGCTTGTCGATCATACCAGCGAAGGCAGCATGGGTCTGATAATGAACAAACAACTCCCGTTGTTAGTTAATGATGTCGTTAAAGAGTTTAAGTATCTGGAAGACATCCCTTTATATAAAGGCGGGCCGATAGGGACCGATACCCTGTTCTATCTGCACACTTTATCCCAACTTCCCGGAGCGCTTCCGGTAAGTAACGGATTATATCTGAATGGAGATTTTGATGCACTGAAAAAGCACATTTTACAAGGTAATGAGATCAACGGGAAAGTAAGATTCTTTTTGGGATATTCCGGTTGGGAATGTGAACAGTTGATACAGGAGATCAAAGAAAACACTTGGATTATAGCTAAGGAAGATCCTTCTTATTTGCTTGATGGAGAAGTAAAAGATATGTGGAAAAACGCATTGGGCAAGTTAGGCAGTAAATATGAAACCTGGTCACGTTTTCCACAAGTACCTTCACTAAATTAATTCAACACTTATTTGGATAACAGCAGTTATTTGCCGCTTTCATTCAGCGTTATTTTTATGCGTTGCATCAGAGCGGCATCTTTATATCCTTCCGATGTCGAAAGCCAATCTTTCAGCAGTCCGCATTGCGCAAAACCACAGGATGCAAATAATTTCATACTGGCTTCATTCTCCGTGGCTACATGGGCATAAAGCTGATGGATTTGTAAAAAATCAAAAGCATAATCGCATAACAGGTTTAGTGCATCGGAAGCGTATCCGGCACCACGACAATCTGCATGTAAGGCTATTCCTACAGCGCCACGCGAATGTAAAGGAACAAAATCGGTTATATCGATCGTGCCGATCGTCCGGTTGTCCTCCCGGCGGATAATCATAAGGCGCAACTGCTTATCGGCGAACATATCGCTTTGAGAGCCCTCAATGTACTGGCGCAGCACATAACGGGAATACGGTACGGTGAAACTACTGATATCCCACATGGACGGATCGTTTTCCATTTCATACATTACGTCGATATCTTCCGGTTCGACTGCGCGAAGGTAAATACGGTCGTTTATTAAATAAGATTGTTTCATGTTGTCTACTTATACATAGTTTCTTTCAGGAGTTACCAATACGCGGCTTTTCGGATTATAAATACCTAACAAAAGCTTTTCCTCCTGACTTTGGGATAGTAAAGAGAGTATTGCAGAATAAGAAAAGACGCTGCTATCATACACCACATGTGTGAAACCGTCAAAATTCTCTTTCTGCAAAAGATTATGGCCTGCAACAGTCGATCTTTCATTTGAAATCACATAATGATGGGATTCGTTTAATTGATTCGATTGACAAATAGTGCGGATGCTGTACATGTTTTTTTCACTGGAAAATATAAGAAAGCGGGGTTCACATTTTCCTCTATCGGCGTATAAAGCCGGTACATGCTTTTTTATGAAAACGATGCTTAGCTTCAGCCAAGTTTGCAGTTTAATACCTGCCCGTACCATCCAACGGTATAATAATGGATAATGTGTACCATGTTTGCAGAAAAATATATCCATCGCTCCGTAGAATACGCGTACATACCGATAAGACTCTTTCGATGTACTCTCTCCCTTGTAATGTAAAATAGGATACGGCAGATAATAGTTTTTGTACCCAGCTTCGGTTATGCGACAGGATAAATCAATGTCTTCACCGTACATGAAGAAATCCTCATCGAGTAAACCGGAACTGTTTAGAGCTTTTCTGCGAAGCATCATATAGGCTCCGGCCAATACGGGGACCGAATGAACGGCGTTCTCGTCCAGACGGGAAAGATAATACCCGTCAAAACGAGGGTTATCAGGAAATATGCGATGCATGCCCGTAAGTTTCCAAAAAGAAGTTGCCGGAGACGGATATCCCCTTTTTGATTCCGGCAAGAAATGTCCATCCGGTGCAAGCATTTTCACGCCACAGGCACCTGCGTCGGGGTGGGTATCCATAAACTCAAGCACTTCAGCGATATTTGTTTCCGGAAGCAGCGTATCGGGATTTAATAACAGTACATATTCTCCCCGGGCTTTCTCCATAGCTTGATTATTGGCACAGGCAAAGCCTACATTCCTTTTATTGTAGATATAGGTCAGCTGGGGAAAACGTTCGGCGATGTATTCCGGAGAACCGTCGGTAGAAGCGTTGTCTACCACTATTACTTCTGTCGGGATGTTTTCTACGGCCCGGTAAAGAGATAGAAGACATTGCTCCAGATAATACTTTACGTTATAATTAACAATGACAACTGTGAGCTTCATTCTTCTTTATTTATATGGAGTTCATTACGGAGTCGTTTTTCACTGGGCAGACAAAAAAACGAAGCGGTCAGAGCGCATAAAGCGCAAAGGGCACCGGTACTGTTTAGTGTCATATAATAACACAGAAGATTATAGACAACTACGATAGCAAGCAGTCCCAAACGTATGTGACTCCACACTGCATAACGACTGAGAGCCACCGGAAAAGTAAGATTGTCAATCTTGCGTGTCAATACGAGAGAAAATAATTTCATGGAAAAGGGAATATTGATCGCAGTAAGCAAAATCCCTATCGTCTCAAGATAATAGGAGGTTCGCACATCATCGGCAAAAAGGCCGACAGGCAAGAGTTCTGTTTCACCGCCAACTACCAGTAATATGGCAACTGCCCAGAAAATGACATAAACGATTCTCTGGCTTTTCGCAATGTGTTTTATTTGTTCTTCCATCTAAATGATTTTCTTAGCTTAATTATACGGTTCCGGTAAATACCGTCCGGTTAACAATACTCCTGCCCAATGTCACCTCGTCGGTGTACTCCAATTCATCGCCTATGGAGACACCACGGGCCAAGACACTGAGTTTGACACCCATCTTCTCCAGCTTGCGATAAATGTAAAAGTTGGTCGTATCTCCTTCCATCGTGGTACTCAAAGCCAATATCACCTCTTTTATTCCACCTTCCGCTACCCGTTGCACCAGACTGTCTATCTGCAGGTCGCTCGGCCCTACCCCATCCATCGGAGAAATGACGCCGCCCAACACATGATACAGTCCGCGAAATTGCTGGGTGCCTTCTACTGCCATTACATCGCGGATGTTTTCTACTACGCAAACCGTGGAAGCGTCACGGGCGGGATTCGCACAGATCTGACAGGTGTCGGTATCGGATATATTATGACATACGCGGCAATATTTCACTTCGTGTTTCAGGGTGATAATGGAATTTCCAAAAGCTTCGACCGTGGCATTATCTTGCCGTAACAGATGCAGTACCAGCCGCATAGCGGTTTTTCGTCCGATTCCGGGAAGTTTGGAGAATTCTCCGACAGCCTTTTCAAGCAGGACGGATGGATATTGTTGGTTCATATATATTTCTAACTCGGTTCTATAATTCTGCGCAAATATACTCATTGATTTACAGATAGAAAATAAATTGCAAAATAAATCGTACCTTTGCGCCCGTTATGAGGATACTGGTCACTATTATCTGCTATTTTGCAGTACTGCTTTTGATTGCCCGGCTCACCGGAAAAGGAAAGAAAAGCAGTTCGGATGCTGCATTCTTCCGTGGAGAGAACCGGTCGCCATGGTACATCGTTTCCTTCGGAATGATTGGCGCCAGCATATCGGGAGTGACATTTGTTTCCGTGCCGGGGATGGTGCGAAGTATGGATATGACATATATGCAAACTGTCTTCGGATTCTTTTTCGGTTATCTGGTGGTGGCGCACGTGCTGCTTCCGATGTACTACCGGCTCAATCTGACAAGTATTTACAGTTATCTCGGCACTCGGATCGGTGTGCAGACTTACCGTACAGGCGCTTTCTTTTTTCTGCTTTCGCGAATGCTCGGTACGGCTGCCAAACTCTATTTGGTTTGCCTTATTCTCCACACGTATGTATTCGGGCATATGGGTATACCTTTCTGGGCTATTGCTGCCGGTTCGGTGGCGCTGGTATGGGTTTATACACACAAGAGTGGTATCAAAACCATTGTCTGGACAGACACGTTGCAGACATTCTGCCTGATAGCGGCATTGATTTCCATTATTTATTTTACGATACAGAAGCTGGATACGGGAGATGGAGGAATAATGACGATGATCGGTAATAGCCCGCACAGCCGCATATTCGTATTTGATGACTGGATGTCGCGGCAGAATTTCTTCAAGCAATTTCTAAGCGGTATTTTCATCGTGATCGTGATGGACGGGACTGGATCAGGATATGATGCAGAAGAATCTCTCTTGCAAGAATCTACGCGAGGCACAGAAGAACATGTATTGCTACGGATTCTCTTTCATCCCGCTAAATCTTCTGTTTCTATGCTTGGGCATACTGTTGCTGACGCTGGCCGGACAAATGAATTTAGCGCTTCCCGAGGTGAACGATGATATCCTTCCCTTGTTCGCCACTCAAGGCTATTTAGGGCAAACCGTACTTGTATTATTTACCATCGGCATCATTGCGGCGGCATTCAGTAATTCCGATTCTGCACTGACGGCTATGACCACCAGCGTATGTGTGGATTTACTCAGAACGGATAGGGATGTCGAAGAGGTCGCGCTCCGCCGTCGCGGAAAAGTACATATCACCTTATCCGTCATACTCGTTTTTTTCATCTGTCTGGTAGAAGCACTGAACAGTAAAAGTGTGATCGATGCTATCTATATAATTGCTTCCTACACTTACGGCCCGTTGTTGGGGATGTTTGCTTTCGGGCTGTTCACCCGGCGTAGGACGCGGGATCGCTGGGTGCCTTTTATTGCGGTGGCTTCTCCGATACTATGTTATGCGCTCGACCGCTTCGCAATGCAGAGTTATGGATATAAGTTCGGCTATGAGTTGCTTATGCTAAACGGAATGCTTACTTTTGCAGGGATGTACGCTTTATCTTCAAAAGAATTAAAAAACAAAGAACATGGAAATATCAAATGCTGAATTTATCATCAGTAACACGGACGTGAAGAAATGTCCGGCCGGACGCCTTCCCGAATATGCTTTTATCGGCCGTTCGAATGTGGGCAAATCCAGCCTTATCAATATGTTGACCGGCCGTAAGGGGCTTGCCATGACATCGGCTACTCCCGGGAAAACGATGCTTATCAATCATTTTCTTATCAACAACAGCTGGTACATCGTCGACCTTCCGGGTTATGGCTATGCCCGTCGCGGCATGAAAGGTCAGGATCAGATACGTACCATCATCGAAGATTATATTCTGGAACGGGAACAGATGACTAATCTTTTCCTTTTGATAGACTCCCGGCTGGAACCGCAAAAGATCGACTTGGAATTTATGGAATGGCTGGGTGAAAACGGGATACCTTTCTCTATCATATTCACAAAGGCCGACAAACTGAAAGGCGGACGATTGAAAATGAACATCAATGCCTATCTGCGGGAACTGCACAAGCAGTGGGAAGAACTCCCCCCCTATTTTGTTTCGTCGTCGGAAGACCGGACGGGGCGTGAGGAAATATTAGATTATATCGAAAGCATTAATAAGGATATTAATTCAAAATAAATTAATAAGAAACAATGAAGAAGTATGTTTTATCATTAGCAATCGTGTCGGCTTTATTGTTTGTAACAACAAACATCCAGGCGCAATCATGGGCCGATTTATTTAAAAAAGAAAACATCGAGAAAGTAGTGAATGCCGTAACCGGTAACAACGCGATAGATATGACCGGTACATGGACTTACTCGGGTTCGGCCATAGAGTTTGAATCGGACAATCTCCTGCAAAAAGCCGGTGGTGCGGCTGCCGCTTCTCTTGCCGAGAACAAATTGAACGAGCAACTTGCCAAAGTCGGCATTAAAGACGGACAGGTAAGCTTTACTTTCAATGCGGACAGCACTTTTACAAGCACCGTAGGAAAACGCACGATGAACGGAACGTATTCCTATGATACTTCCGACAAGACGGTACACCTGAAGTATTTCAGATTGTTGAACCTGAACGCTAAAGTAAACTGTACGAGTAGCAGCATGGAGTTATTGTTCAATTCGGATAAATTACTGAAATTGATATCTTTCATATCCAGTAAAAGTAGTAATACGACTCTGAATGCTATCAGCTCATTGGCTGATAGTTACGATGGAATGATGTTAGGCTTTGAATTGAAAAAATAGAAAAAAGGTCAGTAATGAAAAATGCCGGTTGCATCTGAATGAAATGCAACCGGCATTTTTTTAAGTCTTCCGGTATATCGGGATCGATTTCTTTTACATTAATATATACGGAACCGGTTTTCACAAGCACCGGGATCAGTGTCCGTAAGCACCGGTAACAACGCTCTTAAGCACCCTGCTTATATTATCTCCTTCCGGTGCTTACCCCCGGCAAGGACGCTTGTTATTTTTCGATGCCGAAACGATAGGTACAACGGCTCTTATAATTTTCGCCCGGCCGAAGTACGGTCGACGGGAACTGCGGCTTGTTAGGGCTATCCGCAAAATGCTGCGTTTCCATGCATATAGCACTTCTTTTTTGATAGGCAATGCCTTTTTTCCCCACCATTGCGCCGCGCAATCCATTAGCTGTATATATTTGTAATCCAGGCTCGTTTGTATATATTTCCATTGTACGCCCACTTTTAAAATCAATCAGGCGGGCTGCCAATTTCGTGTCATCCCCATCCGTATTCAGCACCCAATTGTGGTCATAACCTTTCACGATATTGAGTTGCATGACATCTTCATCGATCCGTTCGCCAATCACATGCGGTGTGGTAAAATCAAACGGGGTTCCGGCTACCGGTAAGATCTCTCCGGTCACGCATTTCAGCGAATCATAGGGCGTATACATATCCGCATTGATATAAAGCGACTGGTCCTCTACTGTCGTATTGAAGTCACCGGAAATATTAAAGAAGGAATGATGAGACAAATTGATGACAGTCGGCTTATCCGTTTCAGCTTCATAATGAATATCCAGTTCATTGTCTTTTGTCAATACAAAAATAACGTGTACTCTCAGGTTTCCGGGGAAGCCGTTTTCTCCATCGGGAGAGAAAAGGGACAATTTCAATGCATTTTCATCCAATTGTTCCGCCTGCCATATTTTGGAAGCAAACCCCGGATCCCCACCGTGGGCACAATGTGTATCCGTATTCGGCATCAGATGATAAGTAACCGAATCCAGCGTAAACGTTGAATTCACTATCCTGCCGATATATCGCCCGATAGTCGCCCCGAAATTCTGTTTTGTTGCCAGATAATCGGCAATCGTAGGATAACCACACACGATATCCTCCATTTTCCCATTTCTGTCCGGAACCATCAGTGAGACCACACGTCCACCGTAGTTCGTAATACAGGCTTCCATCCCGTTCTCATTTCTAAGTACATACAAGTCTGTCAATTGCCCGTCCACTTCTGTCTGAAAATCGCGTATGTTCAGTCCGGAAAGTGTCATTTCTTTTTCCTTTTTACAGGAAACGCATACCAATAATGCGAAAGCCGTTAAAATGATATCCCTTACGTTCATTGTTATTGTTTGTCTCTTTTTTAATACTATTTCGCAAAGATACAGTATTATTTCTAAAAAAAAGCTTTACCTTTGTCTTTCGTAAACAATAAAAAGGAAATAAGTATGAAAAAGATATTATTTTTCGCAGTAATGTTAGTGATGGGGATAAGCTATGCGTCTGCGCAGTCGGCCCAAATCAAGTTTGACAAAACGACCCATGACTTCGGGACATTCTCTGAAAACAGTCCGGTGGTAACTTGTGTATTTACTTTCACTAATATCGGTGACGCTCCTTTGGTGATTCATCAGGCAGTAGCATCCTGCGGATGTACGGTGCCCGATTATACAAAAGAACCGATTCTTCCCGGAAAGACAGGTACTATTAAGGTAACTTACAACGGGACAGGTAAATATCCGGGACACTTCAAAAAATCAATAACCCTTCGCACGAATGCCAAAACGGAAATGATGCGTTTGTATATCGAAGGCAATATGACAGCCAAAGATGCCAAATAATAAGAAATAGATAACAAGAGTTAAGGAGAATCTTTCGATTCTCCTTTTTTTTTGCTTTCTTTGATGCTTATTTACAAAGAACACAATAACACATTAAAATTTTATATGTAAGGTATGAAACAAGAAGAAGACAAATTCACCGGCTTGCCCGAAAACGCGTTCAGGGAATTGAAGCCGGGCGAAGTGTACAACCCACTGATGAGTCCCGGAAAGAATTATCCGGAAGTAAACGTATGGTCGGTAACCTGGGGTATCGCCATGGCCATCCTCTTTTCGGCGGCGGCCGCCTATTTGGGATTGAAAGTCGGCCAGGTATTCGAAGCCGCCATTCCTATTGCCATTATAGCGGTAGGTGTTTCGGGAGCGGCCAAACGCAAGAATGCATTGGGAGAAAATGTGATCATCCAGTCCATCGGAGCCTGTTCGGGAGTAATCGTGGCCGGAGCTATCTTTACCCTTCCTGCCCTGTACATCCTGCAGGCGAAATATCCGGAGATGACCGTTACCTTTATGCAAGTATTCATCAGTTCTCTTTTAGGAGGTGTCTTAGGTATTCTGTTTCTTATACCTTTCCGTAAATATTTCGTAAGCGATATGCACGGTAAATATCCCTTTCCGGAGGCTACGGCAACAACACAGGTGCTTATATCCGGAGAGAAAGGCGGCAGTCAGGCAAAGCCGTTGCTTATGGCCGGCATTATCGGTGGTTTGTATGACTTTGTTGTTGCCACTTTCGGTTGGTGGAACGAGAACTTTACCACCCGTGTATGCAGTGCCGGCGAGATGCTGGCAGAAAAAGCCAAATTGGTATTTAAAGTAAATACAGGGGCTGCCGTACTGGGTTTGGGGTATATTGTCGGATTGAAATATGCTTCCATCATTTGTGCCGGTTCGTTGGCGGTATGGTGGATTATCGTTCCGGGGATGTCTATGTTCTGGGGAGACAGTGTGCTGAATGCATGGAATCCCGAAATCACGAGTACTGTGGGGATGATGAGTCCTGAAGAGATCTTCAAATATTATGCGAAAAGTATCGGTATCGGTGGTATCGCGATGGCCGGTGTGATCGGGATTATCAAGTCATGGAGCATCATCAAGAGTGCCGTAGGATTGGCTGCCAAAGAGATGGGCGGCAAAGGAAACGTAGAGAAAAATATGCTCCGCACGCAGCGTGACTTATCCATGAAAATTATCGCTATCGGTTCCATCATCACGCTGGTTCTGATATTCTTATTCTTCTATTTTGATGTAATGCAGGGCAACCTGATACATACATTGGTAGCTATCGTTCTGGTGGCGGGCATTTCGTTCCTTTTTACTACAGTGGCTGCCAATGCCATTGCTATTGTCGGCACCAATCCGGTATCGGGCATGACGCTGATGACGTTGATTTTAGCTTCCGTCGTGATGGTAGCTGTCGGGCTGAAAGGCCCTTCGGGCATGGTAGCGGCTTTGGTTATGGGTGGCGTGGTCTGTACGGCATTATCCATGGCCGGCGGTTTTATCACCGACTTGAAAATTGGTTACTGGTTAGGTAGTACTCCTGCCAAACAGGAAACGTGGAAATTCCTCGGAACAATCGTTTCTGCCGCTACCGTAGGCGGAGTAATGATTATCCTCAACAAAACATATGGCTTCACCAGTGGAGCACTGGCTGCACCGCAGGCAAATGCAATGGCAGCCGTTATCGAACCGTTGATGAGCGGTGTAGGTGCGCCGTGGCTGCTTTATGGTATCGGCGCTATACTGGCCATTATACTTACTTGTTTCAAAGTTCCTGCACTCGCCTTTGCATTGGGTATGTTCATTCCGCTTGAATTGAATGTTCCTTTGGTAGTGGGTGGAGCTGTCAATTGGTATGTGACAAGCCGCAGCAAAGATGCTTCATTAAATACCGAACGCGGAGAAAAGGGTACTTTGCTTGCTTCCGGTTTCATTGCCGGCGGCGCTTTGATGGGTGTGATCAGTGCAGCCATGCGTTTCGGAGGAGTCAATCTCGTAAACGATGCCTGGCTAAACAACACTTGGTCGCAGGTATTGGCCCTCGGTGCCTATGCTTTGCTGATTCTTTACTTTATCAAGGCTTCGATGAAAGTAAAATGATAAATAATGCGGCAATGTGCCAATATGCCAATGTGCCGATTGGCTGTGCTATCCTGCCGGATGGCAATCATGTATTGGCATATTGACACGTTGGAATGTGGATGCATTTACGTATCGATATTGACATATCAACCATTGTTCTAACTTAATAAAACCCGTCTTCATGAAAAACCTATTAACGGTTGCATGTCTTGTAATACTCCCTCTGACTTCTATCGCTCAGGGGGAGCGTTATAAACAGATAACCGATCCCCAACTGACAAGTATACGCAAAGAAGCCCCCCGCAGTAGCTTTACATCGTATACGAACGAGAAAGATGCTGCCGTAAACAACCGGAAAGACGGAACTTTCCGCCTCTCGTTAAACGGCAAATGGAAATTCAACTATGTAGACAGTTTCTCAACCCGCCCGACGGACTTCATGCTTCCGGAAAAGAATGTAAGTGACTGGGCAGATATCCAGGTACCCGGAAACTGGGAGCGGCAAGGCTTCGGAATTCCTATCTATGTGAACACGTCTTATGAATTCTGCTCACCGGGATATGCCCCGTATTGGGATCGGCCCAATCCTCCGTATGTACCCGAGGAATGGAATCCGACAGGAACCTACCGGCGTGATTTTACGCTTCCTGCCGATTGGAATGGAAAAGAGATTTTTCTCAGTGCCGACGGAACTAAAGGAGCTGCATTTTTTTATCTGAACGGACAGTTCGCAGGAATGAGTAAAGATGCCAAGACTCCTGCCCGCTTCAATATCACCCAATTTGTGAAACCGGGTAAAAACGTGATTGCCGTGCAAGTTCATCGTTTCTCGGATGCCAATTATCTGGAATGCCAGGACTTCTGGCGTTTGAGCGGATTCGAAAGGGATGTTTATCTTTATGCACAACCCAAGCTCCGGATGGCAGATTTCAAAGTAGAGAGCCCACTGGATGCCGATTATAAAGACGGTATACTGAAACTCAAGGTGAAGGTGGCCGATAGCGGCAAGCCGGTATCGACTTCTTACGTCCTTTCTTATAAGCTTCTCGACAAAGACGGAAAGCAGGTAGCGACTTCAGATTATGCAGTGGAAGCAATGCCGGTTTCCGCTCCTTCTCAAAGTACAAATGAATTTATTTTTGATGACAATATCATCAGGAACCCGAAACAATGGACTGCCGAAACTCCTTATCTGTATACTCTCATTATCAGTTTAAGAGAACCGGAAAACGGAGAAGTACTCGAAGCCACCAGTGTAAAAGTAGGATTCCGTACTGTAGAAATGAAGAATCATCAGCTATGCGTCAACGGCAAGCCTATTTTGGTGAAAGGTGTCAACGTACATGAGCACAATGAGTACACCGGACATTATGTTACGGAAGAACTGATGCTGAAAGATTTCGAACTTTGGAAAAAATACAATGTAAATACTGTGCGTACTTGCCATTACCCTCAACAGGAACGCTTCTATGAGCTATGTGATGAATACGGTATGTATGTGATCGATGAAGCCAATATCGAATCTCACGGAATGGGATATAACCGTGAAGTAGGCGGTACACTTGCCAACAATCCGTTGTTCATGGATGCACACGTGGCGCGCACTGTCAACATGTACGAGCGCGATAAGAACCATCCCTCCGTCATCGTATGGTCATTAGGGAATGAGGCCGGAAACGGAGTGAACTTCTACAAGACTTACAGCTTGCTGAAAGAGCTGGACAGCCGTCCCGTACAGTACGAACAAGCCCACTTGGAATGGAATACGGATATTTGTTGCCCGATGTACTCCCGCCCTGCCGATATCGAAAAGTACGCAAAGAATCCCAAACATACCCGTCCGCTTATTCTGTGCGAATATGCACACGCAATGGGTAACAGTTTAGGCAATTTCCAGGAATACTGGGATATTATCGAGAAATACCCTCTTCTGCAAGGTGGTTGCATCTGGGATTGGGTGGATCAGGGATTTGCCGAGAAAACGGCAGATGGCCGCAAGTATTGGACGTATGGCGGCGATTACGGTGCAACCGGTACTCCATCCGACGGTGATTTCTGCATCAACGGTGTTGTCTATCCCGACCGTTCGGTAAAACCGCAAACTACGGAAATGGGCAAGGTATATCAGAATATCAAGTTCGTCAATTTCAAGAAAGAAGCCGGAACGGTAGATGTGCGCAATGATTTTAGTTTTACCAATCTGGATAAATACGATTACCACTACATCATCCGCGATCATGGAAAAGAAATCTATACCGACAAGTTCCGTGCAAGCGGTGCTCCGGGCGAAACCGTCACGGTGCAACTGAAAGGTATTCCGCAAGAACAGACGAATACCGGAGATGTACGCATCGAGTTCTACGCTACTGTGCGTACGCCCGAACCTTTCCTTCCGGCAGGCACTGTGATAGCCCGCGAACAGAACTACATCTACACTTTCCATAAGGATAATGCTGCTTTGCAAGCAGCTGCCCCCGTGAAGGAAACAGAGACGCAAGCCATCTATTCCGGCAAAAACTTCAAAGCGGTATTCGACAAGAAGAGCGGCATGCTGGTTTCTTACAAATATAACGGAATGGAGTATATACTCAACGGACAAGGATTGCATCCTAACTTCTGGCGTGCACCGATCGACAATGATTATGGTGCCGGATTACCACATAAATTAGGAGTGTGGAAAGAAGTCAGCTATGGAGAAGTGACGGCTGCTGTCTTCAATGCCCGAAACGGTGAAGTAACCTGTTCTTACAAATTCCCGAAAGCGGATGCAAGTTGGGACATCACCTACAAGATATATGCCGACGGAGTGATCAAAGTAAACAACCGGTTTGTGGCAGCGAATGAAAAGACTCCGATGATACCGCGTATCGGTTTACGTATGCAAATGCCGGAAACATTCACAACATTGACTTACTACGGACGCGGTCCGGAAGAAAACTATCGCGACCGTCGCACTTCTCAGTTCTTCGGAGAATATTCGCTACCGATCAAAGACATGTATGAACCTTACATCCGTCCGCAGGAAAACAATCACCGTACAGACATCTATTGGTGCGCTTTCACCAACAAATCCGGTGCCGGTCTGTTACTCGTTGCCGACCGTACGTTCGAATTGAACGCTTCGAACCATCCGCTCGAAACTCTTGACAGTGGAGATGACCTGCACAACGCAGCACCGCGCACAGCCGAAACAGACCATCGCCACCTCACCGATCCGAAACCGGAAAAGGTGGTAGATGTATTTGTGGACTACCGGATGATGGGTATTGGCGGAGACAATAGCTGGGGTGCCCTGCCACACGAACCTTATCTGATACGTACCGGTAGCGGGAATGCCATAGAATATGGTTTCACGCTGGTTCCATTTGGGCGCAAGGTTGATTTTAGAAACTTAATTTATCAATATTAATAATGAAAACGATCCCAACCTTTTTGCTGGCTGCCTGTTTTATAGGCAGCCAGGCAAAAGCACAACAGGAAGCAAATCCGATGTTGGCTAATGCCCAAACTTTTATAGATGTTCCTTATGTAGCTCATACTCTTGAAACGGATGGTGAAGAAGATTTAGTCATCAATTGTGATGAAGTGGATTGTACTACTTTCGTAGAATATGTCCTTGCTCTGTCTCTTCCTTCGGCATCGGGAAACAAGATGAGCGAAAGTGATTTTGCGGCTAATCTGCAACGTATCCGCTATCGTGAAGGAAAAATAGACGGGTATACTTCCCGTCTGCACTACACTTCCGATTGGATCAACAACGGGGTACGCGGCGGATTCATGGAAGATGTTACGGCAGCCAATAGTCCGTATACCCAGAAATTATCGCTTTCGTACATGTCTTCCCATCCGGAATTATACAAACATCTGAGCAATTCTCCGGAAAATGTGACGAAAATGGCAGAGTATGAGAAAGCATTGTCGGGACAGGAAATACATTGGCTGCCCAAAGATAAACTGCCCGTAAACGGACTCCCCTGGATAAAGAGTGGAGACATCATCGTTCTGACTACAAACATACCGGGATTGGATACAGCGCATATGGGGATTGCCATCTATGTGAAAGACACTTTGTGCCTGCTTCATGCCTCTTCTTCAAGAGGGAAAGTATTAGTAGATAAACTTGCATTAAGCCGCTTGCTCGACCGTAATAAAAAATGGACGGGAATACGGGTAATAAGAATGAAAAAATGAAAGAAAGAATGAATTAAAGAGTGAATGGAAAAATGAAAACGACAAAAAAAATGGAAGCAACAAAAACAATGGAAACGACAAAAGTGATGAGGACTATTTATCTTTTATTTATCAGCCTGTTCTTACTGGCCGGCAATCTGCCTGCGCAGGATTGGGCCAATTTAAAACAATTTCAAAATGACAACGCAGCATTGGGCGCTCCTGCCAAAGGAGAAAAGCGCGTAGTATTTATGGGTAATTCCATCACCATCGGGTGGTTGAACAATTGTCCGGAATTTTTCAAGGATCGTCCCTATATCAACCGGGGCATCAGCGGGCAGACAACTCCACAGATGTTGCTGCGTTTCCGTCAGGATGTGATCGATCTGCAACCCAAAGCAGTAGTGATTCTTGCCGGTACCAATGATATCGCCGGAAATACAGGCCCCTCTACGCTCGAAATGATAGAAGACAATCTGGCATCTATGGCCCAGTTGGCAAAGGCAAACGGTATCAAAGTAATCCTCTGTTCTGTGTTGCCTGCCTTCGATTATCCATGGCGGCCGGGTATGGAACCCAACGTCAAGATTCCGGAACTGAACAAATGGATCAAGGCCTATGCCGAAAAGAACAAGTTCATTTATGTGGATTATTTCTCCGCAATGGCTGACGACAGGAACGGACTTCCCTCCGATCTGTCAAAAGACGGGGTGCATCCCAATAAAAAAGGGTACGAAATCATGCAACCGATGGTTGAAAAAGCGATTGCAAAAGCACTGAAATAGTCAGCTTATTTTCGCGTAAGCAACCTGCTTAATTCAAGTTCAAGGCGTTGCTTCACTTCGGACATCGGGAGTTCTCCTCCCAGTTCCTGGCGCAGTGAAGTGACGCCTTTGTCTATAAATCCGCAGGGATGGATGTAACAGAAATAACGTAAGTCGGTATTCACATTCAAGGCAAGGCCATGCATCGTGACATAATGGCTGCTCCTTACTCCGATCGCACAAATCTTGCGTGCCCGGGCAGTATCTCCTTCCAACCACACACCGGTGGCTTTTGCCAGCCTTCCCGTCTTGATTCCATAAGAGGCACACACGCGGATAACCGCCTCTTCCAGCAGATGCACGTACTCTTTCAGGCCGAGACCGAACTCTTCAAGATTAAGAATGGGATAACAGACCAATTGTCCCGGACCGTGATAGGTAATATCTCCTCCCCGATCGATATGATAAAGCGTCGCCCCTATTTTTTCCAATTGCGCTTCGCTCAATAACATATTATTCTCCTTTCCGCTACGTCCTAACGTATACACATGCGGATGTTCACAAAAGACAATATGGTTTTCATATACGTCGTTATTCTGCTTGGCTTGAATCAGAGAATCAAACCATTCAGTCTGTCGTTGCCAGGCTTCGGCATACGGAATAAGTCCCCAATCGGAAAAGAACATTTGAATGATGATTTATGAATTATAATTTATGCCCTGCAATTTACAAATTATACTGCAAAAAAGCAGCATGCCGGGAAAATAATTCATAAATCATCATTCATAAGTCATTTCCTTCTTCCTAAGCTAAGTGAATTCAGAACGACACTCACACTTGAAAATGCCATAGCCGCACTTGCCAGCATTGGATTCAAGAGTAGCCCGTTCAGAGGAAAAAGTACGCCTGCTGCAATGGGAATTCCTATGAGATTATAGATAAACGCCCAAAACAGGTTCTGATGAATGAGCTTTACGGTCTGTTTGGACAGATCGAATGCTTTCGGTAACAATAGAAGATCGGAAGTCATCAGTGTAACCATAGCTACATCCATGGCAATATCGGTACCTTTCCCCATAGCGATGCTGACATCGGCCAGTGCCAATGCTTGCGAATCATTGATGCCATCCCCCACCATTGCCACAGTCTTTCCCTGCAACTGCAATTCGCGGATAAAGTCTTCTTTGTCATCCGGCAACGCATCGGCTACAAAACGGTCGATACCCAATTTCCCTGCCACAGCCAGGGCTGTACGTTGCCCGTCGCCGGTCAGCATGCAAATGTCGATTCCTTGCCGTCTCAGTTCTTTCACAGCTTCGGCAGAGGTGGACTTGACAGGATCGGTGACAGCGATGATGGCTAATAGTTGATTCCGGCGGCCAAAGTAAATGATGCCGTTTCCTTCGGATTCATATTGCACCAACATATCGGCCATAACATCCGTTACGACAGCATCGAAATCCTTCAACAGCTTATGACTGCCTACCCAGAACAGATCACCTTCATAGACAACCTTAATTCCTTTTCCGGTGATGCTTTCAAAGCTTTCGAGCGGTGCCGGCACTACCTTCTCTTCGTCTTTCAAAGATGCAACGATTGCTCCGGCAAGAGGATGTTCCGACTTCAGCTCGGCAGCGAGAAGTACATTCTTGAAACACTCTTCCTGAGTCTGCGCCCATAGCCAACCACTGACAGTAGGATGGCCTTCGGTCAATGTTCCGGTTTTATCGAGTACCACGACATTTACTTTCCGCATCTGTTCCAGAGCGACGGCATCTTTTATCAAGATATGCTGGCTGGCCGCTTTGCCGATACCTACCATCAGGGCAGTAGGCGTGGCCAGTCCCAAAGCGCACGGACAAGCAATCACCAATACGGAAACGGCAGATAGCATGGCATATGAGAAATATTCCGTTCCGCCTATTACCATCCAAAGTACGAAAGTCAGTACGGCGATGCCAAGCACCACCGGAACGAAGATACCCGTCACACGGTCGACAATACGCTGTACGGGGGCTTTACTTCCCTGTGCTTCCTGCACCATGCGGATGATGCGGGCAAGAACCGTTTCACTGCCTACCTGTGATGCCTTGATGATGAACGAGCCACGTTGATTGATGGTACCGGCAAGCACTTTATCTCCCTTCTTCTTATCTACCGGAATCGGTTCACCGCTAATCATGCTTTCATCCACAAAAGAATCTCCTTCGGCAAGAACCCCATCTACCGGAATCTGTTCGCCGGGGCGGACAACTACCAGATCGTCAACCTGTAACTGGTCGATTAAGATTTCTTCCTCAATTCCATTGCGTAATACGCGTGCAACTTTCGGCTGCAACCCCATGAGCTTTTTAATCGCAGCAGTTGTGTTGCCTTTTGCACGCTCTTCCATTAATTTGCCGGTCAGCACGAAAGCAATAATAACTACGGAAGCCTCGTAATAGACATGCGGCTCCAAGCCGCGACTATACCAGAACTCCGGAAAGAAAGTATTGAATGCACTGAACAGAAATGCGATGGACGTGCTAAGGGCTACTAACGTATCCATGTTACTACGTCCTAACTTCGCCTGCTTCCATGCGCCCGTGTAAAACGAACCGCCGAAAAGAATCATCACCGCAAGGGTCAGTAATAGCTGTATTTCGCTTGAATATGGCACATGCATGAAGACCATAGACAAAAGCAACATCGGAACAGCGAATACCCAAGCACCGACGACCTGCATTTTCAGCTTGCGATAGTGCTGGTGTTGTGCTTCCTCGCGCCGTTCCTCTTTCAGGTTTTCTTCTTCTATGATAAGGTCGTACCCTCCGGAAAGCACAGCCGCCCGGATCTCTCCGGGAGCCAGTTTGTCGGCTTCATACGAAACGGAGAGTGTATTGGTGGCAAGATTTACTGAAGCATCTACAATGCCCGGCAGCTTGCGAACTGTTTTTTCAACATTATTGGCACATCCCGCACAGTGCATGTTCAGTACGGGAAATGCCTTCTTTGTAATAGTACCCATAATTTATTTAGTGATTAGTGGTTAGTGATGAGTGATAAGCATTGGCTGCTATTCACTCATTACTAAATAAACAACATTTACGGGCCGTTTGTTCAAATTACTTCTTTTCCGCCTGCTTTGTTTCTTCTACAAATTCCGCTTCGTAATTGAATTTCTTGAAACCGGCCTTGAGTTTCTCTACATTTGTTTTGTCAGCATCGTAGGTAATGGACACCGTCCTTGTTTTCAAGTCCGTAGAGAACTCCTTTACTCCTTTCTCAAACTTGATATTATTCTTCACTTTCCGTTCACAATTTTCACAATGCATCTGTGATACTTTGAATACTGCTGTACGGATGTCTTTGGCCATAACGGCTGTTACGCTCAATAATGTTATCACCAAGGCTGTCAACATTCTTTTTGTTTTCATATTTTTTCCTCCAATTTATAATTAATAATATTACTTTTTAATTTCATTCACTGTTTCTTGCCAGATTAAATCTGATGCCGATATAGGCTTTTGCACCATGCATCGGCCCCCATATCATAGTAGAATCAAAATTATCTCCCCAAGGATTTGCCGCATCTATGATCGGATTCTTCTGCTTAAAATTAGTAAGGTTCTCTCCTCCTACGTAGATGGACCAACGGCGGAAATAACGGGTCACCTGCGCACTCAATTGTTCAAAGCTGCCATACCGTTTTTCCCATGACAGTCCGCCATCTGTCAGGGTATACGGATTCGGCATTCTTCCGCCGCCGTTCAGTTGGAGTGTTGCATCAAACTGCCATAATCCCAACGGCGTCTGATAAGAAGCTGTCAGAAGCCCTTTATATTTTCCGGTCAAAGGTTTCTCCAGCAATTCTCCGTTATAAGTGGTCTTCGCATCCGTCAGGCGGTAAGCCGCAGTCAGAGTAAAACCTTTGAAGAGCGGATAATTCGCCTCTACCTGCAATACTTGTGAATAAGAACGCCCATTCAGGTTGTAAAACGACACTTCATGAGGATTCGTATCCATATCCACTACCACTTGTTTCTGAAAATCAGTATAATAATATTCTGCGTTGATATTCAGCGTCTTGCCAAAAAGGGGAATGTAAGTTGAAACACTTGCTCCATAATTCCAGGCTTCTTCCTGATCGAGATGACCGGCTATTTTCACTTTACGGCTACTGGCAAGCAGATAATTATTTTCTGCAAGTACATGATTGGTCCGGTAGCCTTTTCCGGCCGAGAGACGCATGTGCAGATACTCATTCGGATTGTACTTGATATGTGCACGGGGAGTGATAAAGAACCCGTGCTCGCTGCTGTGGTCGCCGCGTATTCCTCCCATCAGCATCAGTTTATCGTTCAAATTGAAAGTATACTGAATGTATGCCCCCGGAACAGATTCTTTTACGAATGCGTTTGTTAATCCCGACTCCGTATTGTTGGTCAGGCGATAATGCTGGTCGTATCCATCGTAATTGAAACTCAATCCGGTAGAAAGGCTGTGCTGCTTACTGAATTCGGTCTCAAACAATAAAGATGCGTACACATTGCTCTGATCCACATCGTAAAGTTTATGCCCGTATACGGCATCCTGATTATGAATCGTCCCTTGCAGGATAAGGGCGAGATTGGTATTCTTCTCCTTATCAAAGATGTAAGCGTTCTTAGTGAAGGCTTCGTAACGGTTGGTTTTGATACCTATCTCATAGAGATCGTGTGCCGGTTGGTCATTATGTCCGGCCTGTCCGCTGTTACGCTGTTCCGACATACCCTTGATACCTGCCTGAAACACATAACGGTCGCCCATATATGCCCAACGATTCCACAAATTATACTGCTCCACACGGGGAATATCGACAAAGCCATCGTCATTGCTGTCATGTGTTTTGGTTTCATTCTCATAATGTGCAAGCAATAAGGTGCTCCATCGTCTGGAAAGTTTTACCGTAGCGTCGGCATTCGCTTCATAACGGGCGGTACTGCTGGCAAAAAGATTGGCTGATACCCAGTCGGCATCCGGAAGTTGAGGTTTTTTGAACTCTACGTTTATCTGCCCTGTGATCGATTCGTACCCGTTCTTAACCGATGAGCTGCCTTTGCTAACCTGAATACTTTGCATCCAGGGTCCTGGTACATATCCGAGACCATACGGTGCCGCAGCTCCTCTGTAATTAGGGATGTTTTCCGTCATCATCTGTACATACGTACCCGAAAGCCCCAATAACTTAATCTGCTTGGCTCCCGTTGCCGCATCGGAATAACTGACGTCTACCGAGGGGTTGGTAACGAAGCTCTCGCCAAGATTACAGCAAGCCGCACGGGTGAGTTCGGCGCTACTGATGATATCTTCGTTCATAACACTGTTCCGCAATTTCATCGTTCCGAGTTTTCTGCTTACGATATTGACTTCATTCAACTCCACCCCCTCGCGGAGCACAATATCAAGTTCCTGATTTTTATCACTGACGTGGATCGTATCATTTTCGAAACCGATAAAGCTGACCACAAGTATATGGCTCTTTGCCGGTTTGGATATCGAGAACCGGCCGTCTTCAGCAGTTGTTACGCCATTCGTGGTATTCATCCAAAACACATTGGCACCGGGGATAGGTTCTCCGGTATTGTCTTTTACAATTCCTTTTACTTGTGCCTGCGCAGTATAGAAAGTAAAGAAAGCAAGAAATAAGAATATATATTTTATATACATAAATTGTTTCATGATGCAAAATTACACGATAACCAGTGCAACAGGGTTGCACAATGGTATATTACTTATCTATGGATTAATATTACTCTTCATATCTCAGATATAAATATCCCGACTCTTCAAAGTATAAGATATAATCAGAAAACATGGGGATGTTCTCATGTACAACATCCGGATGTTCTTGTACACAACATGGGGATGTTCTTAATGAAAACATGGGGATGTTTTGAATCTTAAGATATAAAGAAATAGGTATTAGAAATAATGAAAACAGTATCATTGAATACTATTCTCATGCATTCCTTTCTTAGCACACTTGGAGTCTAAATAAGCAGGACAGAATATAAAGCCAGATAATGTCGCGAACTGACAGGATGTGGAGGAACGTTGTAGGATGTCTCCTGCCACTCTCCCATAAACAATATACTGCGAAATTGAGGTAATAACTCACAGAATAATTGCATGACAGGAACGCTGACGGAAGCTTCACATGAATGCTTCATCAGATCTACCTTATAGATCGTGGCTGTGCATCCCTCTTCTTTACATGATTTATCTGACTGTTGATGAGACTTACGGCATTTGGGACAACCATTACTGCAACAGTTTTGTGCGGTTTCGCATGCAGCGCAGCAATAATCAATAACAGAAACTCCTGCCCCGACATATATGATTGTCAGGGAAAGTATTACAGCAAATATGTAACGGAATCTCTTCATATCGGTTGCAAAGATAGAAATAAAAGATGAAATTCGAATCAAAATGAAGATAAAAGGTTATGCAGCTCTCATGAGGTTAATAAAAATTATATGATTATTATGAAATGTTTTGGCATATCCTATCTGTTTATTTGCAAAAAGAAATGGAAATATATAAAATTCAAAACAGAGGCTAATGGATAGCAATGCTTTTTCTTCTCCGATAAATTCTTCGGTTCAGGAGAACTTAATCAAAGTCATAGGTATCGGAAGCGGCGGTTGTGGCATCGTGCGTTTCATACGGCAGGTAAGACTGGAAAATATTTCGTTTGCCACATACGATGCAAATGTTATTGCTTTGGACAAGTATGAGGATATTTCTATAGAGATACAATTTTCAAAAATCTTATTCATCATAGCATATATGGATGAAGTAATTGGAATGGAGACGATTCCGGTTATAGCACGTGTTGCAAAGGAACTTAATGTTACAACAGTCGGAATTTTAATTATTCCTCCTTCGTATGATACCACAGACGGGAAAATCTTAGAACAGAATAAATCCATAAAAAACGTAATGCAGTATACCGATTCTCTACAAATAATTCATGGCAAATCTATCGTATCTTCTTTAGGAGCCGATTTTAAGATTCAGAACATAATTAACCAACACGTATTGACAATCATAGGTGATATAGTGAATATCATCACAAGAAACAACATGGTTGCTATGGATTTTGTAGATATAAACTGGGCTTTGAAAGGAGGAGGATTAGGCTTTGTAAGTTCAGGGATAGGTAAAGGGAGAAAACGGATAGAAAATGCTATTCAAGATGCATTAAAATTACCCCTGTGCGATGGCCTTGATATATCGGAAGCAAAGCGTTTATTACTCAACTTCACTTATGGCAAGGAGGAAAATGTTTCTTTGTTAAAAGATATGGATACGATAAAACATTTCATAGAAACGATGTCTTTAGTGGAGACAACTTTCGGATTTGAACGTGGTTCGAACAACATATCAGAGAATGCGGTTAAAGTAACCGTTGTGGCTTCCGGATTTGAAAAAAATGAGAAATAAAATAATAATTTTATAGCTTATGTGATATTTTAGCACATTAAATTATTTCCTTTGCTTTTAAAGGAAAGGAGGAAAAGGAAAATGCTGCATCTTTTTCTTTTATATTAGCAGCCGGAAAGCCTAACCCCGTAAGAATAGGCAGGTTCTAAATATAAACAAACATGAATGTATCTTTATTAATGAAAGACTCTTCTTACGGAGATTGCCAGAAAGAAACAATGCTGGATTTTATTCTTTCATGGACTTTGCGACGCGCGTCTTCTGCGTATGCTAATGAGAAAACAATCTTATACAATTATTGCCGGGAAATTTTATTTCGCCTGTTAGACATAAAAGAGTATGATAACATTGAAGTTTGCAGCGTTGAAACTTGGAAACAATGGGAGCATATTGATTTGCATACTAACATTAAACTGAGTATTAATGGAAAACCAGAATGGCATGCTATTTTGATAGAAAACAAAATATACACCCCAACTCACGATGATCAATTGAAACGTTATCGCCAAATATTTGATGAAGCCTATAAAGACGGAAATTTTTGTCTACATTATGTATTAATAACCTGTCATGAATCTCCTTCCGAACAGTTACGGCACGATTGTAGCGAAAATGGATTTATTTGCTTTCCTATACTGGACTTGTTTCCTAATGATCGGGGGAAAGATTCCGAAAGCGACATATTCAATGAATTTTGGTTAAGGGAATGGTAAACAGATATAGTCTCTATTTGTGATATTATAACAAAGCACTATGCCGTAACGTGGTAGCCATTATGTAGTTATGTTACGGATATTATGCAGTAATATTATAGTAATACAACGTTGAAAAACAATATTAATCCGATTCGTATAAAATAAGAGGAGAAGCATTGCATTTATAAGTATTGTCTTCTCCTTTGATTTATTTTTTCTTTGACTGTTTGCCGATTATTTTTCCGGCAGTAACATTGCTTCTATTTATTAATTTCTATTTTAATTTCAGTATTAAATTTCCTGACATAAATAAAATCGGTAAGGGCAAAGTTTGTATGATCAAAGAGATTATGAAATGCATTGATTAGCTGCAAGTCCTTTGTTAGTTCACGATCAAGTCCTTCATTCCAGTTGGGTGGTGTACAATTCATACCGATGAAAGATTCAAAAGACTCCTCCAAATCAAATGGTAAAACCAAAGCTTGAGTCACTCCGGATTTATATAATGAATTCCATCCGGAATCACAAATAGCTTCCCACAACCTTTGGCGGTCTTCACCCTGCACGGGATGTGATTGGGGATAGTCATCACTCAAATAGCATTCTGCAGTCAATCTAACAAATTCATCGTAATCATTTCTGTCTTTTATGTCATTCCAAATGTAGTGAGCACGTTCATACATCTCTTGCAAAGCACTTCTTAGGGTATCATTGAATTCAACGATTGTTGGTAACAATTCTGCTTGGCATCGCAAGGCATAGTGGTTGAGGATATCCTTGCGCAACTCAAGTAGACATGCTTCATCTGTATAGTTATGATGCTTTTTAAATGGGCCGTTATAACTAAGAAGAATAGTATCTTCGAGCTTCTTTATGGGATATTCGTTGTACTTCATCATATTTTCAATTCTGTTATACCATTAATACTACTACTCTTTTCTTATTTTACAAAACTACCATAACAGTATGAAAAATTGTAGCATAGTCCTGACCTTTTTTACAGTATTCTCTAAATTACTTGATCGGTGAAATACGATAAAGGCAGGTTGGTCATATTCTCTATAATCATATAACACCAACTATGTTTACAGAAACACGGTACATACCCATATAAATTGCATTATTCTCTTTTGGTAATAATATGTTTCATTATTATTTTCTAATATTAATAGTTTTTGTAGCTTTGCAAATAAACGTAGTAAATTTATATTCTCACATTGTCAATCAAGAACTATTAAAATAATACTTATGAAAAAATTACATCTTCTATTTCTTTTTATTGGAATTTTATTTTCATGTCAAAACGAGGACGATCCGGATATTATAATCAATATACCTAAGAAGGAATATACAGTAGAAAGTACAGGCGGGATTGTCGATATCATTCTGCAATCCAGTATGGAACCAAGCATTGATATTGAAAAAAAAGAATGGTTGCATTCTGTAAATACAAGATCGGAACAGTTTAATATAAAAAGTTTTATATGCGACCCAAATCCTCTATCCCAAGAAAGAACTTCCAAAATAATCTTTACCATACCGGGGTCAGAAATTATACAGACTATTTTAATCACCCAAAAGGCATCTGTAAGTAATGAGCCCTGTATCACGTCATTTGTTTTCGAAGCGGATAAAAATCCTCAGTTATTAATTTCCGATATTGTTGCAACAATTAATAAAGACGGAACTATCTCCGCACATGTTCCATATGTGTTACCTCACAAACAATTAATTCCTACCATAAAATTGGACAATGAAAAGACATGGGTAAAAGTACCGGAAAACATGGAAGGACTTAACTTTTCTTCGCCTTTGAACATCACAATAGAAAACACTGAAGGAAAAACGAAAGAATACAAAGTTTTAGTATACGCTTTCACGGGATTGCCTGTGATGTATATCAATACGGAAAATGATACAGAAATTACTTCCAAAGAAGAATATGTCAACGCACATCTACGAATTGTAGAGGATATCTATACCCGCTCGGGAGAAATATTCGAGAGCGATGTAACAATTAAAGGAAGAGGAAATTCTACTTGGTCGCTGCCTAAGAAACCATATGCGTTGAAATTTGATAAAAAGACTTCGCTGTTGGGTGAACCAAAAGATAAATCATGGGTGTTATTGGCCAATTACACGGATAAAACCAATCTGCGAAATGAAGCAAGTTTCTTTATGGGAAGAATCAGTAATTTGGAATGGACACCAAGGACTCACTTTGTAGAATTATTCATGAATGAAGTATATTGTGGTACTTACCAATTGTGTGAGAAAATAAAAATAGCAGATTCGAGAGTCAACATTACAGACGATGGATACTTAATGGAAATAGATCAACCTGACAGGATCGGCCCGGAAGACATATCATTCAAAACGAAGAATTTGACGTTTTGTGTCAAAGATCCCGATATAGAAAAAAATGGAGAGCGTCATAAATGGATATCTGATTATGTAAATAAAGCGGAAGAAGCATTATTGGGAAGTAATTTTTTAGATGAAACTGAAGGGTATGCCAATTACTTTGATAAAGTGAGCTTTGTCGATTGGTATTTGATTAATGAAATAACGAAGAATAATGATGCATGTTTCTTCAGTAGTTGTTATTTAAACATTACTCCGGGAGGAAAGCTAAAAATGGGACCATTATGGGATTATGATATTGCATTAGGCAATGTTAACTATAATGACAATCAAAGCTACGAAGGGTTTTGGATAAAGAAGAAAGTAACTTGGTTTTCCCGAATGTTCGAAGATCCTTCTTTTGTGGCATTGGTAAAAGAACGGTTTGCATACTTCAAATCCAAAGAAAATGATATGCTGACTAATATTAACGAAAATGCAACTTATTTGAAGTTTTCTGTTATTGAAAACAATGCGAAATGGAATACGCTATACGAACAGACGTGGCCTAACTATGCGGTTTGGGGATCTTATAATAATGAAGTGCAGTATCTGAAGCAATGGTTGAGTAAACGTTTGGCATGGCTCGAAAGTGCTTTCTCGGAATTGTGATAATCGAATCTATATATTCTTTATTCAAACCATTGTTATGAACTTTCCAACGCCCTCCGCAAGTTCCATCATCTCTCTGCTGTGAATGAGAGATTTTACTTTCAGAGGGCGTTATTTTTTTCTTTTTTATTCGTTGTATTCGTTAATATGTTCTATATTTGTCGATAGGGAATAACGATACAAATGTTGAATTTAAAGAAGAAACCCTTATGAAAAAACAATATGTCAGCCTACTTGCAATAATGGTAGCTGTAAGTGGCTTTTTATTTTCTTGTGGTGACAAGATGAACAAGAATACCGGTTCGTTAGAGTTCGATAGCATACAAGTGAATGAAACTGCGCATCTCTTTAGTGATACAGCCAAGCCGGCCTGTAACCTCGTGATCGATTTTACCTATCCGGTCAAAGCATCGGATGAATTGCTGAAAGATACCCTGAATAAATATTTTATATCTGCCTGCTTCGGTGAAAAATACATAGGAGAAAACCCGAAAGAAGTAGTGAAACAGTATACGGAAGCCTATATTCGGGAATATCGTCGTGACTTGGAACCGATGTATCTGGAAGATGAAAAGGATAAAGAAGATGAATCGTCTATAGGTGCATGGTACTCTTATTATAAAGGTATAGAAAGCCATGTACAGTTGTATGAAAAAAATCTGCTTGTATACCGCATAGATTATAATGAATATACCGGAGGGGCACACGGGATCTATATGACCACATTTCTCAACATGGATCTCGGGCTGATGCGTCCCTTACGTTTGGACGATGTTTTTGTGGGAGAATACCAAGAGGCCCTTACCGACCTTATCTGGAACCAGCTTATGGCGGACAATGAAGCCAAGACACGTGCTGAACTGGAGGATATGGGATATGGTTCGACAGGAGAAATCGCGCCGACAGAGAATTTCTATCTCGACAAAGACGGTGTTACATTCTATTATAATGTATATGATATTACTCCGTATGCAATGGGACCGGTTACAGTATCCATACCGTTTCAGATGTTGGAACATATGTTAGGCAGTAACCCGGTTGTCGGAGAATTGAAAAATTAAAATCATAACCTATAACTCATATATTTTTAAGAAGTGGAAATCATACTCAAATATTTTCCCGATCTCACGGAAGAACAGCGCAGGCAATTCGCTGCCCTATACGACTTATACATCGATTGGAATGCCAAGATAAACGTCATTTCCCGCAAAGACATCGAGAATCTGTACGAACATCATGTGTTACATTCACTCGGTATTGCCAAAATAATCAATTTCCGTCCCGGAACCAGTATCATGGATTTGGGTACGGGAGGAGGTTTTCCGGGTATCCCGTTAGCCATACTTTTTCCGGAAGTAAAATTCCATCTTGTAGACAGTATCGGCAAGAAGGTGCGTGTAGCCACTGAAGTAGCCAACGCTATCGGACTAAAAAATGTCACTTTCCGCCATGCGCGCGCCGAAGAAGAAAAGCAGTTGTTCGATTTCGTAGTAAGCCGTGCTGTCATGCCATTGGGCGATCTGATTAAAATCATCAAGAAAAACATCTCTCCCCGGCAACAAAATGCATTGCCCAATGGTTTAATCTGTCTCAAAGGCGGAGAGCTCGAGCATGAAGCAATGCCTTTCAAGAATAAGACGACTCTACACAACTTGAGTGAGGATTTTGAAGAGGAATTCTTCCAAACTAAAAAAGTGGTATATGTAACCGTATAAAAAGATGCGTAATATCAAAAAGCCATGAAAATAAAAAGATTTGAATTTAATATGTTTCCCGTAAACTGCTACGTGCTGTGGGATGAAACAAAAGAAGCGGTAGTGATTGATCCGGGATGTTTTTATGATGAAGAAAAACAGGCATTGAAAAACTTTATCATTGCCAACGGACTGACTGTAAAACATTTACTAAACACACACCTGCATCTGGATCATATTTTTGGAAATCCGTTTATGCTAAAGGAATTCGGCCTTTCTGCCGAAGCCAATCAGGCAGATGAGTATTGGATAGAAGAAGCGCCCAAGCAGAGCCGCATGTTCGGATTCCAGTTACAGGAACCTCCTGTCCCGTTGGGAAAATACCTCTACGACGGAGACACCATTACGTTTGGCAACACCTCGCTGGAAGCGATTCATGTGCCCGGACATTCACCGGGTAGCCTGGTATATTATTGCAAGGCGGATCATTGCATGTTTTCGGGCGATGTCCTGTTTCAAGGAAGTATCGGCCGGGCCGATTTGACCGGAGGGAATTTCGATGAGCTGATAGAGCATATTTGCAGCCGCCTGTTCACGCTTCCCAATGAAACAGTGGTCTATCCGGGACATGGTGCCCCTACCACTATTGGAATGGAGAAAGCGGAAAATCCTTTCTTCCGCTAAGTGCTTTCTCTGCCTGTCAAGGGAGCGCACCGGATGATTATAAATGCATTTGGACTACTTAAAAACTAATTAATATGAAAACCGATTCATTTGCCAGCCGTCATATAGGCATCAGTGAGGAAGACATACAAGTGATGCTTCGCAAGATTGGTGTAGCCACTCTTGATGAACTGATAGATAAAACAATACCCGCCAATATCCGCCTGAAGGAACCGTTGGCATTACCGCCTGCCATGACGGAATATGAGTTCAGCAACCACATAGCCCAACTGGCAAGCAAAAACAAACTGTTTACATCATACATCGGAATGGGATGGTACAATACCATTACCCCTGCCGTTATTCAAAGAAACGTGTTTGAAAACCCGGTGTGGTATACTTCTTACACTCCTTATCAAACCGAAGTTTCACAAGGGCGTCTTGAAGCCCTTATGAACTTTCAGACAGCCGTTTGTGACCTTACCGCCATGCCATTGGCCAACTGTTCCCTGTTGGACGAAGCTACGGCAGCAGCAGAAGCCGTGACGATGATGTATGCTCTCCGTCCGCGCGATAAACAGAAAGCAGGAGCTAACGTTGTGTTTGTTGATGAAAACATTTTCCCACAGACATTGGCTGTAATGACCACACGTGCCATCCCTCAAGGTATCGAATTGCGTATGGGAAAATACGCTGAATTTACACCTGCTCCGGAAGTATTTGCCTGTATCGTTCAATATCCCAATGCCGACGGAAGTATTGAGGATTATCGGATATTCACGGAGAAAGCACATGAAGCCGGTTGCAAAGTAGCTGTAGCCGCCGATTTGTTAAGCCTTGCAATGATAGTTCCTCCCGGTGAATGGGGAGCGGATATCGTATTCGGCACTACCCAGCGATTTGGAACGCCTTTATTCTATGGCGGGCCTTCGGCTGCTTATTTTGCTACCCGTGACGAGTATAAGCGCAATATGCCGGGACGTATCATAGGATGGTCAAAAGATAAATATGGAAAGTTATGTTATCGCATGGCTCTTCAAACCCGTGAGCAGCATATTAAACGCGAAAAAGCGACTTCAAACATATGTACCGCCCAAGCATTACTGGCTACCATGGCAGGATTCTATGCAGTCTATCACGGACAAGAGGGCATTACCGGAATCGCTTCACGCATCCATAATATTAGTGCTTTTCTGGAAAAAGAGATAAATAAGTTAGGATATAAGCAGGTGAACAAGTATTATTTCGATACTCTTCGTTTTATCCTGCCTGATAATGTTTCTGCTCAGCAGATACGTACCATTGCTCTCAGCAAAGAGGTGAATCTGCGTTATTTCGATAATGGTGACGTTGGCTTCAGCATTGATGAAACCACTGATACGGCTGCTGCCGGCATATTGTTGTCTATTTTTGCCATTGCAGCGGAAAAAGATTATCAGAAGATGACTGTGATACCGGAATCTGCCGCCTTTCCGAAAGAGCTGAAACGGCAAAGCGCATTTCTGACTCATGAGGTATTCAACAAATATCACACTGAAACAGAGATGATGCGTTATATAAAGCGGCTGGATCGCAAGGATATTTCATTGGCACATTCAATGATCCCATTAGGGTCGTGTACAATGAAGCTTAACGCGGCTGCCGAGATGCTACCGCTAAGCCGTCCGGAGTTTATGTGCATGCATCCGTTGGTGCCTGAGGATCAGGCTGAGGGATATCGCATGTTAATAGAAAACCTTAGTGAAGAATTGAAAACCATAACCGGATTTGCCGGTGTCAGCCTCCAGCCGAATTCCGGTGCGGCAGGAGAATATACAGGGCTCCGGGTTATCCGCAGCTATCTCGAAAGTATCGGGCAGGGACACCGCAACAAGATACTGATCCCCGCATCAGCTCACGGCACAAATCCGGCATCGGCTATTCAGGCAGGATTCGTGACCGTCACCTGTGCCTGCGACGGGCAAGGGAATGTAGACATGGAGGATCTTCGCGCCAAAGCTGAAGAAAACAAGGAGGATCTGGCTGCACTGATGATCACCTACCCTTCCACGCACGGTATCTTTGAAACAGAGATTGTAGAAATCTGTAACATCATTCATGCATGTGGCGCACAGGTATATATGGATGGTGCTAATATGAATGCTCAGGTAGGATTGACCAATCCGGGATTTATCGGTGCCGATGTTTGTCATTTGAATCTGCATAAGACGTTTGCTTCTCCTCATGGCGGCGGAGGTCCGGGTGTAGGCCCGATATGCGTAGCCGAACATCTGGTCCCTTTTTTGCCGGGACATGGATTGTTTGGTAATCCGATGAACGAAGTATCCTCTGCTCCTTATGGAAGTGCGGGAATATTGCCGATTACTTACGGATACATTTGTATGATGAGTACGGAAGGTTTGACAATGGCTACAAAAGCAGCTATTCTTAATGCAAACTATTTAGCAGCTTGTCTGAAAGACACTTATGGTATTGTATACAGAGGAGCTAACGGATTTGTAGGCCATGAAATGATATTGGAATGCCGCAAAATACACGAAGAAACGGGCATCAGTGAGAATGATATAGCCAAGCGTCTCATGGATTACGGTTATCATGCTCCTACCCTCTCTTTCCCTGTTCACGGTACGCTGATGATTGAACCTACCGAAAGTGAAAGCCTGTGGGAACTGGATAATTTCATTACAGTAATGCAAACTATCTGGAAGGAAATACAGGAAGTGAAAAACGGTGAAGCAGACAAAGACGACAATGTATTAGTGAATGCCCCACATCCCGAATACGAAGTGGTAGGCGATAATTGGGAACACTGCTATACCCGTGAAAAAGCGGCTTACCCGATAGAAAGCGTACGGGAAAACAAATTCTGGATAAATGTGGCACGTGTAGACAATACTTTGGGAGACCGGAAGTTATTGCCTACCCGGTATGGTACTTTCGAATAAACTAAAAGTAATAGGTGCAAAATAAAATCTCCCGGATATGAAAATAGTTCTTTCTATCCGGGAGATTTTGTTTTATGACTTCACAAGGATCAGCATAAAAAACAATCGGAGAATAGCACTCCTTTGATCATTCGAGCAGGTAATAGCGGGTATTATTCTACAATTGTCACAGTTCCCTCCTTTACTACCTTTTCTTTCAGCGGTGCTTTAGGATCAGCATAACCCAATGCCACACAGCCATAAACCTGATGATCGGCCGGTACACCGAGAGAAGTTATAAATTCACGAACTTCAGGATCATTGCAGGTTGTTCCCAACTGATTGATCCAACATGACCCGATACCTAACGAATGAGCCGCCAAAAACATATTTTCAATGGCACATGCACAGTCCATGCCCGCCCACCATTGGGTAGATTTGTTGGAAACGATCACCAATACCGGCGCATGATAATAGCAACAATACGCTTTATTGTGTCCACGTTCCTGTAAGTGCTTGTCATCACTCTTTGCAAACGCACCTTTAATGCGTGAATTCAGTTCTTCCAACTTTTCAGCGTTTTGGATAGCTGTAAAATGCCAACTTTCCAGATGCATACCGTTAGGAGCATACTTGGCAGCTTCAAGTATAGTCACCAGGTCATCTGTCTCCGGTGCTTGTGCAGTATAAGCACGCACGCTACGCCGCGTTTTGATAGTCTCTAAAACTTCATTTGTTTTCATGATGAATCTTATTTAAATGCATTGCCAATATGCCTTGTTCCAATCAAGGATACCGCATGGTAATTGGCACATTGGCACATTGTGTTATATTGGCACATTATTTATCTTTTCACTAATCCGATTTTCACATTCAACTTAAAGTAATAAACCCCGTTCTCACGTTCCAGGAAGCCATACTTATCTTTGTCCAAAGAACCCTTCTCCAAACGGGTATTCAAATACAGAAAATCTTCAAATACTTTTTTCTCCGATTTGTGATAACAAAGCACCTGCCCGCTTCCATCCACCAGTAAGATGCCTTCTACGGCCGAATCTGTCCCATTGTATATTTTTGCCGGACGCATACCCAACGCCAGTGCAAGCAGGAATTGCTTCATTTTAAATTCATAAAACCCATGCTTATTGATCAGTTCATCCTTTATCTTTAGAGGATTGATTGCTTTTATTTCCTCTGTCAGCTCACTGATACGAGTAATACCATCAAGATGCATTATACGTACCATTTCAGCCAACACACGAGGAAAATGCAGATCAATCATCGAAAGGTTACAGCGAAATACACGATCGGCTACATCCGAATATTTCAATATCCCGCCCAGACGCTCTATCATCATCATGCGTTCCGCCACTTCCGTAGGCGACTCGGGCAAAGCATTAATTTTATTCACTGTAGGTACAGCAAATTTCACACCGGTCTGCTCCAATTTAAGATTGGCGCTTCGCCCACCGTCCAATAACGGATTCATTGCACTAAGACGTGAACGGACATTCAACCCTGTGAGCGGTGCTTCCGGATGCCAGAATGCGACCGAGAAGTCTGTACGATCGTCCGTTTTTGCCTCCAGATCGAGAATTGCAACTTCGTCCAGAAACTCTTCCACTCCGTCCGGAGAGGTTACATCATCTTCGGACGAGGATTTCATGGCGGTGAGAATTAATCCGGATACTATATCAAAATCTTCACGAGCGATCCGTTTATCTATGTTTTCGCCTACAATATGAATATCTTCTTTTTCTATATAATAACGGCGCGTTCCGTCATGCTCTTCCCTTTGTATCATAGCGATGGGCCAACACCTCTCTTCATCTGCTTTCACTTGCGGCGTGCCCAATGCGACTTGCCCGTCCGCCAGCAAGTGGAAAAAAGCATAAAGTTCGCTCCATTCTCTTTTTGTTGCTTCAAATGCCATATATTTTTATTTGTTTATTTTACAGATTTACAGATCAATTACTTCCGGAAGTTCTTTCCAAGGAATAAACGGAGGTTTTATCGCTATTGCTTCCTCCACAGGAGGTAATTTACCGATCCGGGCCATGGCCAATGGGATACGGGGAGTTATCACGATATATCTTCCCGTCCAGCATCCATCAAACCAGGCAGGATTACCTCGTTCTTTTTTTATTGGAAAACACTGATTTTCTCCTTTATTACGCATTGTGGCCGAACGTCCGGGATCATTGATCCACACATGAGTATCGTTTATACCACGAAGCACCATCCAATGGCGGTGACTACCTGGTTGCAACAACCCACGGGTAGAGCCACGATGACGAACATTTATCAGAACGGGAATTCCCCGATCGATATAAGACTTCAATATCCGATAATCCTTATTCATAAAATGTTCTGCGCTCACCATATGCTCATAATAACGCGTCAGGGAATCTATTTCAAAAGAGTAATATCCTCCCTGTCCCACTGATGTCCGTCGCTTGAAAGGAGCACGTTTCTTCAAAAAATAGTTTTTCTGATATTCCACCAATTTTGCTTCGGCTTCACTTGCCGAACGGCAACTGTCTGAAGTCATCCCTTTAAAATAGTCATACACCATCAAAGAAGAGGCCAGCGAACAATGCACATAGGGACATCCGCTAATTTTCTGTGAATACCAAGGTAGAGGTATGTCATTAAGAGCCACTTTCTGTGCTTTAACAGACTGTGCCTTAACAGAAGAGAAAGTGCTTCCCAACAAAAACAAACCGATATATATAAAGAAAACTCTCATTTTCACATTGTACGTCATTCGGTGCAAAGATAAGGAAAACTGATAAAAACAAATGAAGAATAGGAAAAACTATTTCCAATCCGGAATGTTATATATACATACTTAATTACTTAAATGACAAAGTTATGGATAAAATTGAAAATCTGATTAGCATTACAGAAGTACCCGCAGGGCCGTATATTATTAAAGGTGAATTTAAAATAATCACCAAAGACGGAAAAGAAAATATTCTAACAGGAACAAATGCCTTATGCCGCTGCGGCCATTCAAAAAACAAACCGTTCTGTGACGGTACACACCGTAAAATAAACTTCGAAAAGGGAGATGAATAAAAGAGTCTCACATTTTTTATACAGAAATTCAATGTGCGTTCATTCCGGATATCTATTTTGAAGAAACGCACATTGAGTAAGTAAACCAATAGTATAAAAAACTTGCTTATTTCTCCTTGTCGTCAATAATACGCGCTGTTTCTACCTTTTCCAACCGTGCCATCAAACGGGGCATCATCGATCGACGGATGCGGAGTGTCATGCTACAATCCATGTCATAGGATTGTTGTATTATTTCCGGTTCTTCTTCTTTCACAATACGCATAATGTCATTCATGAACGGATACTCGAATAATACAGTAACCTCGTCATCTACCGTTTTTTCAACAATCGTGGCGGAGGCGATGGCTTCGGCAGCAGCAGCCTTATAGGCAACGATAAGACCACTTGTCCCTAATTTAATTCCACCAAAATAGCGTACTACTACAATTAGTATATCTGTCAATTCATTAGAATTAATTTGCCCTAAAATCGGTTTGCCGGCTGTACCGGAAGGTTCTCCATTATCATTTGCACGAAAATCTTTGCGTTCATGACCCAACATATAGGCATAACAAACGTGACGTGCATCGTAATACTTTTTCTGATAAACTTCAAGATGCGCTTTTATTTCTTCATGAGTGCGCACAGGCAGGGCGATAGCAATGAACTTGCTACGTTTCTCGGTATAGATACCTTCGGATGGTTCGGTAATAGTCTTATATGTATCTTCCATGTGTGCAAAGATACTTATAAAATTAAAAACCGAGAATTAAAAACTAAAAATAGGCAGTACAATCCATGTATCAACATGCTGTACCGCCTAATCTTTTATCATTTACAACGTACGGAATCAGTCTAATTTATGAATCACCAGTCCCGATCGAAGTTTCGGTTCAAACCAAGTAGTCTTTGGCGGCATGATGTTGCCTGTATCAGCAATATCCATAAGCTGTTTCATTGAAACAGGATAAAGAGCAAGGGCTGCTTTCATTTCACCGCTATCTACACGTTTGCTTAATTCGCCCAAGCCACGGATACCTCCGACAAAATCAATACGTTTGTCGGAACGTAAATCTTTGATACCTAAGATTTCATCCAATATCAAGTTGGATGAGATAGTGACATCCAATACACCTATCGGGTCATTGTCGTCATATGTTCCGGCTTTTGCTGTAAGGCTATACCATTTGCCCTCCAGATAAAGAGCAAAATTATGCAATGCATTCGGTTTATAAATATCCGCTCCTTTTTCTTCGACGATAAAATTCTTTTCGAGAGCTTCAAGGAACTGTGTGGGAGTCAGTCCGTTAAGGTCTTTCACTACACGGTTATAATCAATGATAGTCAATTGATTGGCAGGGAAACACACAGCCATGAAATAATTATACTCTTCGTCACCATGATGGTTCGGATTCTGTTTTGCCTTCTCAGCACCTACCAGTGCAGCAGCGGCAGAACGATGATGACCATCGGCGATATAAAGTGCCGGCATTTTGGCAAATTCTGCTGTGATAGAAGCAATATCTCCTGCTTGGTCCACAATCCAGAAAGTATGTCCGAAACCATCACCGGGAGCTATAAAGTCATATACAGGCTTTTGAGAAGTATATTTCTTGATTATTGCATCCAGAACAGCATTATCAGGATAGGCAAAGAACACCGGTTCTATGTTGGCATTATTTACGCGAACATGCTTCATACGGTCTTCCTCTTTATCACGACGGGTCAACTCATGCTTTTTAATGATGCCATTCATATAGTCAGGAACGTAGGCACCTACCACCAAACCATACTGTGTTTTACCATTCATCGTTTGGGCATAGATGTAGTAATTCTCTTTGTCATCTTGTACCAGCCAACCCTTATCCTGAAATAATTTAAAATTCTCGGCAGCCTTTTCGTAAACGCACGCATCGTGTTCGTCAGTACCTACCGGAAAATCGATTTCCGGTTTTATGATATGGTAAAGTGATTTCTCGTTTCCTTTTGCCTCTTCCCGTGCTTCTTCCGAATTTAATACATCATAAGGGCGCGAGGCAACTTGTTCGACCAACTCCTGTGGGGGACGAATCCCTTTAAACGGTTTAATAACAGCCATAATTATTAGATTTATGATTGATGAATTATGATTTATGATTGATGGGGAAACATCTTTGCTTTGAAGTCAATATGCTGGAAACCAATATTTTCTTATCTCTGTGCAATCAGATGACATGGATCCATGTTGTATACCAGATAAATATCCGGTCTTTTCCAATAGAGCTAACCAGTAACTCGTCTCGTTAGCTTCCTTTTGGGCAATTGACAATTTATGGACAAAGTCTGCCGAAGATTCTGCCGAGATCGCTTCACTGATATTAGCTCCAATAGACGTTCCGCTACGCAAGAGTTGTTTACTCATAACATACTCTTTTTTCTCATCCACCAGATACTTATATAAGTTAACTATACGGACAGCATACGATAATGCCTTGTCATACGTTTGGTTTTCCCTCATAATTCATAAATCATAATTCATAAATCTCTTATTATTTATTGACACGGAATTTCTCACAACCGTCTTTTAAGAAACCGACAATTTGCTTGGCAGCAGCAATACCGGCATTAATATTAGCTTCGGCGGTCTGTGCACCCATTTTTTTCGGAGTAGAGAAATAACGTCCGGCAAAAAGTTCTGCAAACTTAGCGTTAGCGGCAGGCATGATATCGGTGATATATTTAAAATCAGGACGGTCCTGCATTAATTGGATGAGTTCGTCTTCGTTGATGACTTCCTTACGGGCTGTATTCACGAGAATGGCACCCTTCGGCATATCTTTCAACAAAGCATAGTTGATGGAGTTCTTTGTTTCAGCAGTAGCAGGAATATGCAAAGATACCACATTACACGTTTTATAAAGTTCTTCGGCAGAATCAACAGCTTTCACACCGTCTTTCTCAATAACTTCTTTCGGGCAGAATGCATCGTAAGCATAAATATCCATTCCGAAGCCTTTAGCTACACGGGCTACATTACGGCCTACATTTCCATAAGCGTGAATACCTAATTTTTTCCCCATCAATTCGGTTCCGGATGTTCCATTATAGAAATTGCGGACAGCATATACCAACAGACCGAAAACAAGTTCGGCTACCGCATTGGAGTTCTGTCCCGGAGTATTCATTACACATACACCGTGTGCAGTGGCAGCAGCCAAATCTACATTGTCATAACCGGCACCGGCGCGTACTACAATCTTCAGTTCTTTAGCAGCATCCAGCACTTCGGCATCGATAATATCACTACGAATGATGATGGCATTAGCATCTTTCACTGCATCCAGCAATTGTGCTTTTTCTGTATATTTCTCAAGTAGGGCAAGCTCGTATCCGGCTGCCTCGATCTCTTTACGAATACCGTCTACAGCTACTTTGGCAAACGGTTTATCAGTAGCAATAAGTACTTTCATAATTCTTTGTATATTTGTATATATAATATAAAACGTTTTACTTTAAAATGACACAGAGTCTCACGGAGTTCTTTCTGTTTTAACAGTCGCTCTGTGAAACTCTGTGAATATTGGTAATGAGAATATTAATGAAGTTTCTCAAATTCCTGCATACAGTCAATCAATGCCTGCACACTTTCTTTCGGCATGGCATTATAGCATGATGCACGGAAGCCACCTACTGAACGGTGTCCTTTGATTCCTACCATTCCTCTTTCTGTTGCAAACTTCATAAAGTCAGCTTCCAGATCTTTATATTCGGGAGCCATTACGAAGCAGATGTTCATACGTGAACGATCTTCTTTTGCAGCAGTACCTACGAACATTTTGTTACGATCGATTTCTGCATACAGCATGTCGGCTTTCTCAGTGGCACGGCGCTCCATCTCTTTTACGCCACCTTGAGCTTTCACCCAACGTAATGTCTGTAACGCTGCATAAATAGGAACAACAGGAGGAGTATTGAACATGGAACCGTTATCTACATGTGTCTGATAATTCAGCATCGTAGGAATATAACGGGATACTTTACCTAATGCATCATTCTTAACAATGACAAATGTTACACCTGCCGGAGCCAGATTCTTTTGAGCACCACCATAAATACAGATATATTTGGATACATCGATAGGACGTGAGAAAATATCGGAAGACATATCGGCAACCATCGGAACCGGAGAATCCAAGTCTGCTTTCAATTCTGTACCGTAAATCGTATTGTTAGTAGTAATGTGGAAATAATCAGCATCAGCCGGAACAGTATAATCTTTCGGAATATAAGTATATGTGGCTTCAGCAGAAGAGGCAACCTCTACAACCTCACCAAAGGCTTTCGCTTCTTTCATTGCTTTCTTGGCCCATACGCCAGTGTTCAGATAAGCAGCCTTTTTCTCGAGGAAGTTGAAAGGCACCATGCAGAACTCCATACTGGCACCACCACCCAGGAACAGTACCGAATATCCCTCGGGGATGTTTAGTAATTCCTTAAATAGTGCTACCGCTTCGTCAACCACAGGTTGGAAGTCTTTAGCACGGTGACTGATTTCCATCAATGAGAGTCCGGAGCCATTGAAATCTAAAATAGCTTTCGCTGTAGCTTCGATCACCTCACGCGGAAGAATAGAAGGTCCTGCATTGAAATTATGCTTTTTCATTTGAAGTTTGTTTTTGATTTAACAATTTCGTTACTTTGTGTCTTTAGACATTGCGAAATTACGGAATTATTTCCGTAAAACAAATCTTTCCTTATAAAAATACAGCCAGTTCACCGATTTATCTATCTTTTTATTGGTTTATGCAGGATATATACACCATTTTGTTATGTATAGATATCAAGAACAGACATTATCAACAAAGTAATAGTATTGGATTATTTTTACTTAAAGATTAAAAGAAAATAGAAGGGAAATCAGATGTTTGTTAGTTTTAAGGGGGGGGCGGCCTCTCCCCAACCCTCTCCGGGGGAGAGGGGGTATAAGATACTTTTGCTTATTAATTAGTTAAAACTAACTTAGCTCCCTCTCCTCCGGAGAGGGCTGGGGAGAGGCCTGTCAATCTGCTTCTTCTATCACAGTTTTCATTCCTTTTATCTTTTCTCCACGGATTAGAGTCAACAGCTGTTTCACTTTTCCACGACGGACGGCGACAAAGGCATAATGGTCTTTTACATCGATTTGTCCGACATCCTCACGGGATAAGTTTCCTTTTTTATAGAGAAATCCGGCGATATCCATCCGGCTGAGTTTGTCTTTTTTCCCTTTACCTATATATAATGTTACCCAAAGCGGCTTTGGTGGCTTCGGCGCGTTTTCGGGCAATGCCAGCACTTCAAGCTCTTCGGGTATATACTCCGGCAGGTTTTCTTCGGTACTTACTATGAGATAGGAGCTGCCGGTAGCATCCCAACGTGCGGTACGTCCGTTACGGTGTGTGAAAGCTTCTTCATTTACGGGAAAATGGTAATGGATGATATGCTCTATTTCCGGAATATCCAGACCACGGGCGGCGAGGTCGGTCGAAATCAGTACATGACAACTGCCATTACGGAATTTGTACAAAGCCCGCTCCCGGTCCGGCTGTTCCATACCTCCATGAAAGCGTTCGGAATACAGTTTCTTATCCGCCAGTAATTTGTGTACACGGTCTACTGCATCGCGGTGGTTACAGAAAACAATGCAAGAGCTGCTTCCCAATGTGCATAACAATTTATACAAAGTATCAATCTTGTCTTTCGAGGGGGAAATGACCTTCATCAGTGTTAACCGGGATTCTTTTCCGGCAGAAGTGTCTTGCAGGAAATCCAATCTCACGGTATGTTCCATTCCGGTGAACCGGGGGATCTCCTCGGCATCCGTGGCCGAAAGCAGAAAGCGCCGTTGCAGATTGGGAAGCTGGCCTATAATGGCAGCCATTTCCT
This sequence comes from Bacteroides sp. CAG:189, assembly GCF_000432295.1. Classification (NCBI taxonomy): domain Bacteria; kingdom Pseudomonadati; phylum Bacteroidota; class Bacteroidia; order Bacteroidales; family Bacteroidaceae; genus Bacteroides; species Bacteroides sp. CAG:189. The sequence goes on along the minus strand of NZ_HF991061.1, from coordinate 18,580 downwards.
CTTGAAAACCAAGTTCAAGAGATTTATCAAATTCATCGATTACCAGCATACGAACGGTAGCAGCATCGAAATTCTGCTTTGAGAGATGATCGTTCATACGTCCGGGAGTAGCAATGATGACAGCCGGTTGTACTCCTTTTATCGTGCGGTGTTCCTCCATGGCAGGGCGTCCGCCATAACAGCTCACAGATTTGAATCCGGTATTCATGGCTTTGAAAACCTGATCGGTCTGTAAAGCCAGTTCACGGGATGGAACCAGCACTACGGCCTGTACTCCTTTCTGTTCCGGTTTTAAAGAGCCGATAAGCGGTAACAGGTAGGCCAATGTCTTTCCGGAACCGGTGGGTGAAAGTAATATCTGGTCTTTTCCCTCTTTCCACGCATCAATGGATGCTTCCTGCATGGGATTCAACTGTTCGATAGCTAAAGCAGCCAGTACATCTTTTATATAAGTAGGTGTTATTTCCATTGTTATATGATTTTGTGTAAAGATAAGAATAAATAAACTTACGTGAGATACGGACAATAAAAAAGCAGCCTTTTTTGTGATGAAAAGACTGCTTTCTATGATTTATTAAGATTTATCTGATCTTAGAACCTGTTTGAATCCCTTATCCTCCGAAATTATCGAACATCAGGTTCTTAGCAGGAACACCCAGGCTGTCGAGCATATTTTCGACTGCTTTAGACATCGGACCAGGACCACACATGTAGTATTCGATATCTTCCGGTGCTTCATGGTTCTTCAAATAAGTCTCATAGATTACTTGATGAACGAAACCTGCCGTATAGCTAACGCCTGCTGCATCCGCTGCAGGATCCGGACGGTCGAGTGCCAGATGGAACTTGAAGTTCGGGAAATCTTTTTCTATTTGCAGGAAGTCTTCCAGATAGAACACTTCGTTCAGCGCACGTGCACCGTAGAAGTAGTTCATGGTACGATCTGTGATGTGCAGTGTCTTTGTCAAGTGCATGATTTGTGCACGTAACGGAGCCATACCGGCACCACCACCGATCCACATCATCTCGTTCTTAGAATCGAGAATAGGATGGAAATCTCCATAAGGGCCACTCATCGTTACCTTATCACCCGGTTTCAGCGTAAAGATATAAGAAGAAGCGATACCCGGCATTACATCCATAAATCCAGGACCCTGATCTTTCGGTTTGAAAGGAGGCGTAGCAATACGTACAGTCAACATGATACGATCTCCCTCAGCCGGATAGTTGGCCATAGAATAAGCACGGATAGTCGGTTCATCGTTACGGCATTTCAAGCCCATCAAGCCGAATTTCTCCCATGCAGGCAGATATTCGTCACCGATAAGGCTCTTGTCGATATCCTTATCGTAATCCATTGAGAATGCAGGAATCTTGATCTGAGCATACGAACCCGGTATAAAGTCCATGTGTTCGCCTTTCGGAAGGGCCACGATGAACTCTTTGATAAACGTTGCAACGTTCTTGTTGGAGATAACCTCGCACTCCCACTCTTTCACACCTAAGATCGATTCGTCGATCTTGATCGACATATCCTGTTTCACTTTCACCTGGCAACCCAGACGCCAGTGATCGGCCTGTTGTTTACGGGAGAAGAAGCCGGTTTCCGTAGGAAGTATTTCACCACCTCCTTCAAGAACCTGGCAACGGCACTGTCCGCAAGAACCTTTACCACCACATGCTGATGAGAGGAAAACACCGTTGGCAGACAGCGTGCCCAGCAATGTGCCGCCGGGGTTAGTCTTCAATTCCTGTTCTCCATTCATCGTAATCGTAACCTCGCCCGAAGGGGTCAGATACCCTTTCGCAACGAGCAGTATAATGACAAGCAGGAGGATCACTCCAAGGAATACTCCGATACTCGCTAATATTAAAGACGTCATTGTTTTATTCTTTTTACTTTAATTATATTTTCAATCCAGAGAAACACATAAAGGCCATTGCCATCAGTCCTACCGTAATAAACGTAATACCCAAACCTTTCAACGGAGCGGGAACATCAGAGTAAGCCATCTTTTCACGGATAGCAGCCAGACCGACAATGGCAAGCAGCCAGCCGATACCGGAACCTAAAGCGTAGACCACTGCACCACCTACTCCGGTGATAGCCTGCGGATTGGACGGGTCCATCGTAATTCTCTGTTGCATGAACAGGGAAGCACCCATGATAGCACAGTTAACGGCAATCAACGGCAGGAAGATACCCAGCGATGCATACAGTGACGGCGCAAAGCGTTCTACCACCATTTCTACCAACTGCACGATACCGGCAATAACGGCAATGAAGAGAATAAAACTAAGGAAGCTGAGGTCGACACCCGGAATTATGGCATCGGCAGCCAGCACCTTTGTCTGGAGCAAATAGTTCACGGGAAGCGTAACTACCAAAACGAAAGTTACCGCAACTCCCAGACCTACAGCAGTCTTCACATTCTTCGATACGGCAAGGTAGGAACACATACCCAGGAAGAATGCAAATATCATGTTGTCCACAAAAATGGAGCGGACGAATAAACTTAATAATTGATCCATGTTATATTGATTTATGAGTTCTGATTTATGATTTATTATTTTAAAATAAGGCTACGATCTATGCCTGTGGAACATTGTGATGAAACATTGTTATGGAACATTGTGATGTGACATTAGGATGTAACAGGGCATAAACCATAAATCTTAAAATCACGACTCTTGTAGTTCTTTATGTTTAGCACGCTGATACCAGATAATGCAGGCACAGATAATCAGTGCCATAGGAGGCATCAACATCAAGCCGTTATTCAGATACCCCATTTTATAGAATGCTTCCGGAAGAATCTTAAAGTTCAGCAACGTACCCGAACCCAACAATTCACGGAAGAAAGCTACGATAATCAATATCTTGGCATATCCCAATCCGTTGCCAATACCATCAAGGAAAGATTCCCACGGAGCATTTTGCATGGCAAAGGCTTCCAGACGTCCCATCAGGATACAGTTGGTAATGATCAGACCTACATAAACAGAAAGCTGTACGCTTACATCGTAAGCAAATGCTTTCAGAATCTCACTCACAATCGTAACCAAGGCAGCTACCACCACCAACTGTACGATAATACGGATACGGTTCGGAATGGTCTTGCGCAACAAGGAGATAACGACGTTAGAGAAAGCCGTAATCACTGTTACCGAGAGGCCCATCACGATAGCCGGTTCCAGTTTGGCTGTTACCGCCAGTGCCGAACAGATACCGAGCACCTGTACGGTTACCGGGTTGTTCATTCCCAGCGGAGCAGAGAATACCTCTTTATTCTGTTTAGAAAATAATTGGCTCATATTCTATCGTTCCTCCTTAATTATTAGTTAAAAATTTATCATACTGGCTCAGGCAAGCCTTTAGCATATCGTCCACACCCTTTGAAGTAATAGTACCTCCGGAGATACCGTCTACCTGATAAGCCGGATCGGTTACCTTACCGTTTTTCTCAACAGCCAAGGCGATTTGTCCGTCTTTCAGCACTTTCTTTCCCGAAAACTCGTTTTGGAAAGCTACCGTAGCGATTTCTGCACCCAAGCCCGGAGTTTCACTGGCATGTGAAAAGTATACACCATATACCGTATCTTTATCAGCATTAAGGGCAACATATCCCCAAACAGCTCCCCAAAGTCCGACACCGTAAACCGGAATCACATACTTGGTCTCGCCGTTTATTTCTGCAACAAATACATGCAGACGGTTGTTCTCTTTAGCCTCTTTTTCATAACTGAGAGAAAACTCACCCGTATTTTCTGCGAGACTTCCGTCAGCATTCATCAGCATATCACCTTTTACATATTTATTATATTCGGCTTCCGCATCTTTCACATCCCGGATGTTCAATGCTGCCAGAATCTGCTTCTTCGTATCCAGTTCCTGGTTCTTATTCTGAATATCTTTCAGAGACGAACTGACGAAAGCCAGCAGGAATGCCA